>ONVT01000337.1 GCA_900321365.1 uncultured Eubacteriales bacterium
GCAGCACCTGCAGAAGCGGCTCCCGCAGAGCCTGCGCCCGAGCAGACGCCGCAGACCAGCGCTCCTGTGAGCACAGCATCCGGCCCGCAGGTCACTGTCACATCCGATGCGAATATCCGTGCAGAAGCGATCGAGACTGGAAATGTGGTAGGCGTTGTCAATGCGGGAACGACAGTCACTCAGATCGGATCAGCTGATGGCTGGGTTCAGGTTGACTATAACGGAGTGCAGGGATATATCAAGGCAAGCATGGTTGCCGGATGATGTACGAAGGAAACAGGTCGGCCGGAGGATTCAGCATGAAAAGATTGAGATGGATTCCTGTTACACTGCTTTTTGCTGCAGTCATATGTCTTGGCGGCTGCGGCCAGAGCCGTACCACCGAGCAGGAAACAGTGAAGGAAAGCGAGCCGCAGACACAGGCACAGCCACAGACACAGAAGCAGGAACCGCAGACCAGTGCGGATGTCGTCAGAGTCGAGGAGAAAGAAACAGAGAGTGAAGCGCAGAAGCTGATTACATCTGTGGAATACACATCAAAGGACGGAACGGTAAAGATTACCCTTCCGGACAACACCTGGAAGGTAACGCAGGATGCTGACGAGATGCGTGTATTCTCATCCGGAAGTGACGCGATGATCAACGTTGTCCATGCAAGTACGGATTCCGCGATGAAGACCCTGTCGATCCAGAAGACCAGGGAGGAACTGGAGGCGGCGCTTACAAAGCAGTATTCGGACTCGGACGCTTATGAGATCCAGAGCTTTGAAACGAAAAAAGTAGATGATGTCGATGTGTACCGCTATGTTGTGAAGTATAACGCGCCTGCGCGTATGTGGGCTTATTCCGTGACAGACGGAATTGTTGCTCCGGATCAGGCATATGTGATCACCGGAACTGTGACGGACGACAACAAAGCACTGCTGGAGGCGGTGGAGGATTCTGTTGACAGCTTCACTGTCCTCAAGGATGAGAAGCTGAAGAATGTTACAGCAATGACTACAGTTGCGGGAACAACGGATACAGGTGAGACCTCTGCGGCAGGAACAGCTGCTTCTGGCACATCGGATCAGGAGAATGCATCACTGTCTTCATACGCAGCAAGTTCTGTCATGTACGCGTCGGATATCGTGAACCTGAGATCCGGGCCGGGCACGGATTCGGACATTATCGGCGGGTTTAACGCCGGCGATCCTGTGACCGTGACCGGAGAGACGAATGGCTGGTATCAGGTCAGTGCGAACGGTGAGACTGGTTATATCCGGAAGGATCTTCTCAGCGCAACACAGAATCAGACAGCACAGACGGACGCTCAGTCGACACCAGCCACGACGGATGAACAGGCAGGGGCGGAGACTGCGACAACGACAAACTACGGTTCCGCAGTAACGATGTATGCGGCGGACGGCGTGAACGTACGCTCACAGCCGAGTACCGGATCCGATGTCAGTGCGACACTCGGACTGGGAACAGCTGTTACTGTTGTTGGAGAGACGCCCAACTGGTATGTGGTATCAACCGGTTCCGGAAACGGGTATATCTCAAAGGGGCTCCTGTCTTCCACGGCACCGGCGGGAGGAACGACGGATTCTTCTTCCACCCAGTCCCAGGATAATACGGGATCGGGTTCGTCCACTTCGGGCGGCAGCGGATATCTTTCTGGTGTAGTGACCGGCTCTTCCGGGGACACCATCACCGTTCAGGGAGATGACGGCAACACTTACACGATCTATACCGGAGCTGCGGAGATCTCAGCATCGGAAGGTCTTTATGACGGATTGTATGTTAATGTCGGCTATTCTGTGAATTCAGACGGAACCATGAGCGCATCCGCAGTGACAGGGTAGTGCCTGAGACAGGGCGTAGATGAAAACAGAACAGTGGGAGGAAAGCTGCACGGAAAACAGGCAGCTTTTTTCCCGCAGGGAGACTTTTACAGGGCATAGTGTTAAAGCTGAAAAGAGCAGAAGAATCGGAGGCAATTATGAGCAAGTCAGTCATAACACCTGAGGCGGATGATTTTTGTGACGCGATTCTGTCGCTTCGTTCGCGGGAAGAATGCTACCGTTTTTTTCAGGATGTCTGTACGGTAAATGAGCTCGCCAGCCTGTCCCAGAGATTTGCTGTCGCGAAGATGCTGACACAGAAGAAGACATATCTGGACATTGCACAAAAAACAGGAGCATCCACCGCGACCATCAGCCGGGTGAACCGGGCTCTGGTCTATGGGAGCGACGGATACTCCATGGTGCTGGAGAGGCTTGGTGCGTCAGACTGAGCTTTTCTTCTTTTTCCTGGAAGTGGACTCATTGATGTCTGCCTCGTCACGGAAATAGCGGTCGATCAGTTTCTCGATCAGCATCTTGCGTACGAACACATCGTAGGATAACATATTTATCATGGCGAGGACACGCAGGAATTCGCGTTCCTCGTCCTTTGCGTCAGAGAAGTAATCCGCCGCGGTATCTACCATGTCATTTACATCCTCCCGGAAGTCTTTCTGTCTGTCACGGTTCATCCGCACGATTTCGGCGTAAAGTGCATCGATGCTCCGGCCGGAGGAGGCGTGGAAATACTTTTCCCCGATCGGTTCCAGGACAGACTGGATATCCTGCAGGGAAAGGATGCCTTTATAATAATAGATCAGAATGAGGAGCATGATATGCTCCTTCGTGTATTTCTTCTTCTCGGGCGGCGGAAGCAGTTTGTTTTTCGCGTAATTGTTGATCATCGTCTTGGTGAGGATCTTGTCCTCATCACGGCGGCGGGACTGTTTCAGGTGTTCGTCCATGTAAGTGGTCACCTGATCCATGTACAGACTGATATCCGGAATCTCGGAAGGATCGATCAGATCCACTTTGTCTACCGCGTCCAGCAGATAGAGAAGCAGTTCCTGACTTTTTTCACTGCCGCTGCGTCCACGATCCGGACCGGTGCTTTTATTTTTTGAAGCCATAGTCTGTCACCTCCATATGTTCATTATATAGTCTTGAAAACTATATAGCAAGTATGGGAAAGGGAAAACATTGAGAAAGATGGAATTCAAAATGGAGCGGGAGAACCTTGTCAAACCGGGTGACCGTATCCATGTGACAGAGGGGAAGCTGCCTGAGACATGGTACTATACAATCGAACCGGCTGTCGCGATGAGTGCGAACTATTCCATGCGTGAGCGCCTGAACGTCTTTGACGGAATCGTGGAGGAGGTCCGCACGGATGAGAGCGGGTTTACGGTTGTGGCAGTCTTCGATGAGCCAATCTGACTCGCTGCACTCCCCTGTGCGACAGTCAGAAACGCCAGGAAACTTGTGTTTATAGAGGAGGAAAACTTGGGGAATAATCAATCAGGAAGCACCCTGAACCCGGAACAGCTGCGGGCCTCGACGCACCTTGAAGGTCCTCTCCTGATTCTTGCGGGCGCCGGTTCGGGAAAGACAAGGGTTCTCACAAACCGGATCGCGTGGCTGATCGGAGAGCAGAATGTCGCTCCGTGGAATATCCTTGCGATTACATTTACCAATAAAGCGGCGAAAGAGATGAAGGAAAGAGTAGAGCGGATGGTTCCGTTCTTTCCGGAGGCGGTCCACGTTGCGACATTCCATTCAACCTGCGTACGGATTCTGCGCCGCAGTATCGACCGGATCGGGTACCAGAAAAACTTTGATATCTACGATACCGATGATACAAAAAGCCTGATGAAGGACATCTGCAGACAGCTGGAGATTGATACGAAGAAATATAGTGAGAGGATGCTCCTGGCAAGAATCTCACATCTCAAGGAAGAGCTGATCGATCCGGCTTCCTTCAGGAGAGATGCTCTTTCATCGGGGGAAAGGACAGAGGTTATCCTTTCGGACATTTACATAGAGTATCAGAACCGGCTGAAGAAATGCAATGCGCTGGACTTCGATGACCTGATCTGTCTGACAGTGCGTCTGTTTCGTGAACACAGGGATGTTCTGGACTATTATCAGGAGCGCTGGAAGTATCTGATGGTGGATGAATACCAGGATACCAACAAGGCACAGTTTGTGTTCATCTCCCTGCTGGCCCAGAAGTACAGGAATCTGTGCGTGGTCGGGGATGATGATCAGTCCATCTACCGGTTCCGGGGTGCGGATATTGGCAACATCCTGAATTTCGAGAGCATTTTTCCGGAGACAGAGGTGATCCGTCTGGAGCAGAACTACCGGTCCACACAGAATATCCTGGATGCCGCAAACAGCGTGATTGCCAATAATAAGGGGCGTAAAAGAAAACATCTGTGGACGGAACGCGGCATGGGAGATGAAGTCATTGTCAGACGGTTTACAGACGCGCGCGAGGAAGCAAAGTTCATCGTCGATGACATCGCACGGCAGAAACGGCAGGGAGCCTTCGAATACAGGGACAGCGCTGTTCTTTACCGGACAAATGCCCAGTCCCGCGCGATCGAGGAGCAGCTTCTGTATGAGAACGTTCCCTACACGATCATCGGTGGAACAAATTTCTACGCAAGGAAAGAAGTGAAGGACATCCTTGCATATCTCCGTACCATCTCCAACAGCAGCGATGATGTTGCTGTCAGGAGGATCATTAATGTCCCGAAGAGAGGGATCGGACAGACGTCGATCGCGAGGGTGGAAGCATACGCCCGGGAACACGGCATGAGCTTCTATGATGTGGCCAGAATGGCGGACAAGGTTCCGGGTATCGGAAGAGGTGGCCTGAAGATCCGCGAGTTTGTCCACCTGATGCAGGAAATGAAAAAGGAGGCGGACAAAGTTCTGCCGTCGGATCTGATCCGGATCATCCTGAAGAGAACCGGGTACGAGGAAGCGCTGGAATCGGAGGGAACAGACGAGGCAAAGGATCGGCTGGATAATATCGGAGAATTACTGAACAAGGCAGCTGCCTATGAAGAAGCATTCCTGCAGGAAACCTCACCTGCTTTCCGCCGGGATGAATCTCAGCCGGAAGGCCCCTATGTGGAAGCGGACATGAACCAGAGCTCGTCCCAGGAAGTTTTTCAGCCGGAAATTCCCGTCATGGAGAGACCGACACTCCAGGGTTTTCTGGAGGAAGTCTCGCTGGTTGCAGATATCGATTCCTTCAATGGAGAAGAAGACCGTGCTGTCCTGATGACGCTTCATTCCGCAAAAGGACTGGAGTTTCGCAATGTCTATATCACCGGCATGGATGATGGGCTGTTCCCGGGATATCGGGCAGTCATGTCTTCTGATCCCGCAGACATGGAGGAGGAGCGAAGACTGTGCTATGTTGGAATTACCCGCGCGATGGATCGTCTCACGCTGACCGGCGCAGACATGCGGATGCTTCGCGGGCAGTATGACTGGTACAGGGAATCCCGCTTTCTGAAAGAGCTTCCGCATAAACAAGAGGAGCCTCTGGTCAGAGAGAAACCGCGCAGCCCCTTTGCGTCACCACCAAAGCCATGGGAACTGGCTGCCAGAAAGACAGATACCAGGAAACCGTTTTTCTTTTCCGGTGGAAATGAGCCTGCCGCCTCTTCCGCACCAGATTACGACGTAGGTGATACAGTCAGCCATGTAAAGTTCGGAAAAGGCATCGTGATGGAGATCCGGGACGGGGGGCGCGACAAAGAAGTTACGGTGGAATTTGAAAAGTATGGTGTCAAGAAAATGTTCGCCGGCTTCGCGAAGCTGAAGCGGATGTAAGACAGCAGATTGTGATATATATATGACAGCGGAATTCTTATATGGATAAAATGAGAAAGCTGTGTTATACTTTAAAAAACAGGCTCACCAACCCTGAATAATTATTTGGAAAGGAATACCGACATGATGAAAAGAGAAGAACTGATAGAGGCTCTCAGAGACCGTGACAATGCGAAGCATAAGAATGCCTTACTGTGGTGCCTTGCGATCATCGGAGCGATTACGGCGATTGCTGCGATCGCATATGCGGTATATCGTTATCTGACCCCGGATTATCTGGAAGATTTTGATGACGATTTTGATGACGACTTCGACGACTTCTTTGATGATGATGAAGAGGAAGAAGAAGAGGAGAAGGAAGAAGAGGCTCAGGGGGAAAACTCTGAGGACGCCGGGGAAGAGGTTGAGGAAGAAGCTGAAGAAACCGAGAATTCAGTCAAAGAGTAAGAACCTGTCAACAGTTTACTGAGAATAGTTCGTATCGATCATGATGGGGCTGCCGCCAGAGCGGCAGTCCCGTTTTGGGTGCAGAAGACCGCCTCATTATCGGGCATTTTTGTACGAGATGACAGAGACACAGCTGAATCGGTCAGGAGAAACCCTCCTGACCGTTTATACGGGAAAGGAAACCATATGAAAAAGGGGGACATCGCAGAGGGGACCGTAATCCGATATGATTATCCGGGACAGGGTGTCCTGATTGCGGAAGAGAGGGAAGTATATCTAAAAGGAGTACTGCCAGGACAGAAAGTCCGGTGCCGGATCAAAAAAAGAATTCCTCAAAGTGTGAGGCAATGCTGCTTGAGATTCTTGAGCATTCTGATCTTGAGACGGAACCTGGCTGCGCTCATTTTCCTGAATGCGGAGGATGCCAGATGCAGACGCTTCCCTATGATCAGCAGTTATCGCTGAAATCTGAACAGATCCATCGTCTGCTGAAAGATGTTCTGATTGATCCGGAGAATGGATGGTTCGAAGGCATCAGGAGATCACCTGTGGAAGAGGGCTACCGCAATAAGATGGAATTCACCTTCGGCGATTCCTTCAAAGGGGGTCCGATGGTGCTTGGAATGCATCGCAAGGGCAGCTGTTACGACATCATTGATACGACAGACTGCAGGATCGTGGACCAGGATATCCGCCAGATCCGCACTGCTGTACTGGAAGTGGCTTCCGGAACCGGCTGCCATTATTATCACAGGATGACACATAAAGGTTTCTTCCGACATCTCCTGGTAAGAAAAGCCAGGTCGAGCGGCCAGATTCTGGTGGATATAGTGACGACGACACAGTTTCAGAGCGAACTGACGACACGGGAACTTGACCGGATGCTGGTAAGTAAACTGACATCTCTTTCACTCGAAGGTCAGATCGCAGGAATCCTTCACACATACAATGATTCTGTGGCAGACACGATACAGAATGACCGGACAGATCTTCTGTACGGAACAGATCGTATCCGGGAGAGACTTCTGGGAATGGACTTCGAGATTACGCCGTTCTCTTTTTTTCAGACAAATACCGCCGGAGCGGAGGTACTGTACGATACAGTCCGCAGCTATATCGGGGACACACGGGATAAGGTGATCTTTGATCTGTACAGCGGAACCGGGACAATCTCTCAGATTCTGGCACCGGTTGCGAGACATGTGACAGGCGTTGAGATTGTGGAGGAGGCAGTGGAAGCCGCCCGCAGAAATGCGCTTATGAATCACCTTTCAAACTGTGATTTCATCTGTGCGGATGTTCTGAAGGCAATTGATTCTCTGAAAGAGAAGCCGGATATGATCATACTGGATCCTCCCCGTGACGGGATTCATCCAAAAGCACTGCCGAAGATCCTGAACTTTGGCGTTGACAGGATCGTTTATATCTCCTGCAAGGCAACCAGCCTGAAACGTGATCTCATTCCGATCCAACAGGCTGGATACCGGGTAAGGAAACTGTCTTTGACAGATCTATTTGCTGGGACTGCACACATTGAGTGCGTGACATTGATGACAAAGGGGGAGGGCTGAAAAAGCC
>ONVT01000336.1 GCA_900321365.1 uncultured Eubacteriales bacterium
GACGGCGGGCAGAATGTGCCGAATCTGCAGAACTGTTATCTCGTCGTAAATGAGCCGGACGGGACTTTCTATTATCATCTGTGGGACAATAGCCCGGAAAGATTTGAAAGCTCAGTGTATTCAGATGCAGGCCGGTCTGATGGCGCAGGCCGGCCTGATGGAGCAGGTCGACCCGATGATGCAGGCTGGTCCGATATCGCAGGTCGGCCCGATGATAGCGGAAGAGATAGAATTGACAGTAATAATAATACAGCGCTGGATTTGAAAGGTAACGATTTCTACGGAAGAATCCATACAAATGGTGAGGTCCAGGCGGTTCTGTATGTTGACCGTCTTACAAATGCGCAGCGGCTGTATCCAATCACTTATGAGCTGCTGTGCAGGCAGCTGGGCGGGACACGCGGCTACTGGAACCGTATCTCAGACGAGGAGCTGGCACGGCAGAGAGAGGAGATGTTGGATTATCAGACACCTCAGAAAACTGATATAAATGATGCGTCCGCTTATCAGACATCTCAGAACACGGATGTATCGGATGATCTGGCCTCTCAGAAAGCTGATGCACATGATTATCAGGCATCTCAGAAAACGTATGCACCCGACAGGCCGAATTGCGTAAGCATCCTGGTTCCGCTGTATAATACGCCAATCAGATTCCTGTCAGAAATGATAGATTCGGTCCGCGCGCAGACGTATGGAAACTGGCAGCTGTGCCTGGCTGACGGCAGTGATGAGGAGCATGCGTCGGTCGGCGGGTACTGCAGGAAGGCTGCTGAGACGGATCAGCGGATCATCTACAGGAAACTGGAGAAAAACGGGGGGATCTCAGAGAATACAAATGCGTGTATGGAGATGGCGGACGGGGAATGGATCGCGTTCTTCGACCACGATGACATGCTCGCGCCGAATGCGCTTTACGAGGCGATGAAGGCTGTCCGGCTCAGACCAGGGGTGGAGATCATTTATTCCGATGAAGACAAAGTAGATGAAGAGGGTGTAAAATATTCTGATCCGCATTTTAAGCCGGACTTTGATCCGGAGCTGCTTCGCACCAACAATTACATCAGTCATTTTCTTCTGGTGAAGCGTTCTCTCGCCCGCCGTGTCGGCGGCCTTCGTACGAAGTATAACGGGGCGCAGGATTTCGATTATATACTGCGTTGTGTGGAAGAGACAGAGAAGTGCGTGAAAGAGGACGGTGGGTGTACCGAAGCCGCTTCGAAGATTGTTCATATTCCAAGGGTCCTCTATCACTGGCGGATTCATTCGCAGTCGACCGCAGGAAACCAGGAGAGCAAGCTGTACGCGTATGACGCCGCCCGGAAGGCGATCGAGGACCATCTTGCCCGGTGCGGCGTGGAAGGCGCTCAGGTACAGCAGACGGATTATCCCGGCTATTTCCGGGTTGTGTATCCGGTGAAGAAGGAGAAGGGAGTATCGATCCTGATCCGTGTGAAGGATCAGGGACAGCTGCTGGAGCGGTGCGTCGATTCGATCTGCACAAAAACGACTTATCCGAAGTATGAGATTCTGATCTCGGTGACCGGCACGAAGGGTGGATCTGTGAGCGGCTCTGTGAGTGCGGCCGCCAGGCATATCAGGAGTCGTTACGGGCAGGATCATCCGATTCATATCTACCGCGAAGTGGATCTTGAGCGTAAAGCGAGAGGAGCCTGGCTGGTCGAGCTTGATCCTTCCTGCGAGATTCAGACCGGAGACTGGCTGGAGAGGCTGATCGGGAACCTGGAGAGGACGCGGATGCAGCCTGCGGATTCCCGGGATGCAGATTATGGTAAATATTCTGTCGGAAGTACAGAAACTGGCGGTGCTGACTGTGGTGGAGCTACTGGTAATACAGAAATCGGTGGTACCGGCTGTGATGAAGCAATCGGGAAAGACCGGGCGGGCGGAGGCTATGAAGTCGCAGCGGTCTGCGCGAAGGTTGTCGATGCGGATGGAAAGATTGTCAGCTGCGGTCTGACGGATCATCAGCCGGGAAGTCCGCTGCCCGAAGATCTGGCTGCAGCCGGAGCAGGAGCTGTGTCCATAGGCGTGCGGGAACTGTCCCCGCTCCTTGCGGGGAGCCAGGATCCCGGATACTTCGCCCGCACCATTGTGCAGCAGACGGTCAGCGGAACTGACCGGTGGTGTTTCATGGTAAGACGCGCAGACGCGGCTGCAAGTGAAAAGCCTGGCAGCCTGAATGCGGCAGGTCTGCAGAGGCCAGACAGCGCGATTACGTCAGGACCGGAGCAATCAGGCAGAATCGTATTCTGTCCGGATATTCGGGTTTGCCGCCAGAAGTAAGGAAGAAACGTAACCATAAAGAGGAAAGAGAGTTTCTCAAATGGCAGTAACCAGAAAGAAGAATACATCACGCCTGCTGCTGTATATCGCGGTGTTCCTGCTCTTCTTCATCGCAGCGTGCAGGTACAGGAACCTGCCATGGTTTGGAACAGATGAGCTGGACATCATGGTGGGCGGTAAGGGAATTGCTTCCGGCTACCGGCTGTATAACGACTTCATATCTCAGCATATGCCGGTTTCCTATTACATCAGCGCATTTTTTGAACTGTTGGGCTTTAAGACTGTACTTTCGCAGCGGATCTGTTTCTATGCCTTTTATGCATTCTTCTGGACGATCATACTCATCCGGTTCCGTTCCAAAGTCGGAACCCGGGCACTGGTCATGTATCCCCTTGTGTTCATTTGTCTGACATTGACTTATGATCTGGGATACGCCGTGCTGTCGGAGCATCTTGCCGGAATCGGAATGGTCATTCTGTTTCTGGAGTTTATGAATTATTATGACCGGTGTGAACTCAGGGCAGTCGACTGTATATTGATCTCAGTCAGTGTACTGTTGACATTCGGAACGATGTTCATAACGATATTTGGTATTTTTATAGTTGCGGTCGGCATATTCTGCAGGGAAATTCAGTATTCCCTGAAATACAGAAAAATGGCCGGTGAGCGTGTTCGGCATCTGGGGAAAAATGCACTCAAGGTTATATTTGCATGTGCGGTTCCATGGATTGTCCTGATTATCTATTACAAAGTCATTGGCTCTCTGTGGATGTTTTTCCGTTCCGCATATGTTTTGAACAGGGAATACTATCCGATATATCTGGGGGAGAATATTGGATCAATTCCGGGAACGATTCTGACAGGTTTTGAACAATTGTGGACGGTAATTGAGAAATGCTTTCTTCCGGAAGAATTCTCAATCATAAATGTGATTTACCTGATCGTAATCGTGCTTGTCGTCCTGTATCTGGTGAGAGAATGGAGAACCAGGGGATGGCTGTTTGCAGTGGTTTCTTTCCTGATGATTGTTTTTCTGAGCGTAAGGGGCGTTTTCAGTTTTCATGGAACCCAGGCTGTTGCGGTTATTGCAGTGATGTGCTCGCTCCAGCTGGATGAGATCTATGTTTCCGGGAAAAGAAGTGCCATTTACGAAAAGATAACAACACCGGTTGTGGTACTGATACTATTGCTCATCTCCGTTCCCTTTTTCAGTGAAGTTTCGACGTATGCGATTACAGTGCAGACAACTGTGGGAGATAACGTGAAGATTATTCAGAATACCACTGATGAGGATGAGGGCGTCGCCATTCTGGTATTGAATAATTCGATTCCAATGCTGGCTGATCGTCCGGTCATCATGAGCGCGGCCACGACGCCGTGGACGTGGGATTGTCTCAGAAAGAAGGAAATGAGTAAGTGGAAGCACAATCCTCCCCGTGTCATCGTTTTTGATCCCGGGTTTTATGTGTGGGACAGTAATCTGCCTGTTTCAAGCTATGCCGGAAAGCTGGTGAATTATATAAAAGAGAATTATACGAAATACAGGGGTAACATTTATTTCCGGAACGATTATTATGATGAGGCTGCACAGAAAGCGGATGAAGCGCTGAAAGCTTCTGGGGAAATGTCGGAAGAGACCGAAACAGGTTCCTGGTAAAGACGGGTTTTCTGACCTGTCTGGCCGGAAAAATCATCAGAGTTTTGATTATCAGGATAGTTAAAAATGCATACTTTTGATACGGATCCTGAGCACGATCGGAGAAGAACAGTATGAAAGTCGTTTTACTTGCCGGGGGATTCGGAACCCGGTTTTCCGAGGAGTCTGAATTTAAACCTAAGCCAATGATCGAAATTGGCGGGATGCCGATTCTCTGGCATATCATGAAGGAATATTCGCATTACGGGTTTAATGACTTTGTGATCTGTGCCGGCTATAAGCAGCATATCATCAAGGAGTGGTTTGCGGATTATTTTCTGCATACGTCGGATATCACATTTGATTTCACGCAGGGAAATAAAATTATCGTTCATGACCAGTATGTGGAACCGTGGAAGGTCACAGTGGTGGATACCGGTCTGTATACCATGACGGGCGGGCGGCTGAAGAGGATCCGGAAATATGTCGGGAACGAGCCGTTCATGATGACTTATGGTGACGGTGTCTGCGATGTGGATATCGGCAAACTGTTGAACTATCATCATAAGCATGGTAAAATTGCGACCCTGACTGCGGTGAAACAGAAGCAGCAGAAGGGAATCCTTGACATCGGGGGAGACAACGCGGTTCATTCATTCCGCGAGAAGGCCGCGGATGACGGAGCACTCATCAATGCGGGATATATGGTGCTGAATCCGGAAGTCTTCGACTATATTGACGGGGACAGGACGGTGTTCGAGCGTGAGCCGCTCGAGCGCATAGCAGCGGCGGGCGAGCTGATGTCTTACACGCATGAGGGCTTCTGGCAGTGCATGGACACGAAGCGGGAGAAAGACATGCTTGAGCAGATGTGGAGCGATCGGCACGCGCCCTGGTGTACGTGGGGATACGAGCTGTAGAAGTGATGAGACAGATAAGAAGTCCGGTTACAGGAGCTGAGATGGAGAATACGAAGAAAAAAGTCAGCATATTGATCCCCTGCTTCAATGAGGAGGAGAATGTCAGGCCGATGAGCGAGGCGGTCGTTTCGCTCTTTGAGAGCGAGCTGACACAGTATGATTACGAGTTGGTCTTTATCGACAATGACTCCAGAGACCTGACCAGGCCGATCCTGAGAGATATCTGCGCGAAGAACAAAAGGGTGAAGGCGATATTCAACGCGAAGAACTTCGGCCAGTTCAATTCCCCGTTTTACGGTATGCTGCAGACGACCGGCGACTGTGTTATATCGATGGTCTGCGATTTCCAGGATCCGATCGACCTGATCCCGCAGTATCTTCAGGAGTGGGAAAACGGTTACAAGATTGTTATCGGAATCAAGACGGGAAGTAAGGAGAATCCGATTGTCTATCGACTGAGGTCCATGTATTATAAGATGCTCCGGCGCTTCTCAAATGTCGAGCAGATAGAGCATTTTACCGGGTCAGGACTGTACGACCGGTCCTTCATCGAGGTGCTGAGGGATCTTGACGATCCGACCCCGTTCATGCGCGGGATTGTCGCGGAGCTGGGATACAAGATCAAGAAGATTTCTTACGAGCAGCCGCAGAGAAGAGCCGGGAAGACACACAACAATTTCTGGACGCTGTATGACGCGGCGATGCTGAGCTTCACGACCTATACGAAGATCGGCCTGCGGCTGGCGACGTTCGTCGGGGCATTCTGCGCTCTGGTGAGTTTTGTGATCGCGATGGTGTACCTGATCCTGAAGCTGGTTTACTGGGACCGTTTTGCCGCGGGCATTGCGCCCGTGCTGATCGGGATGTTTCTGCTTGGGTCGGTACAGCTGATCTTCATCGGGCTGATGGGCGAGTACATCCTGAGTATGAATGCGAGGCTGATGCGGCGCCCGCTGGTTATCGAGGAGGAGCGGCTGAACTTTGATACAGGTGAGGAGGCGGATGCTGCCGGGGAAGAGGCC
>ONVT01000335.1 GCA_900321365.1 uncultured Eubacteriales bacterium
CAGACAGGACAGACTTCCGGCGCCTTTGTGCCGACAATGATGTGGCCGCAGTTCCTGCACTCCCAGACCTTCACTTCGCTCTTCTCAAAGACCTGATTCATCTCCACGTTATGAAGCAGCGCGCGGTAGCGCTCCTCATGATGCTTCTCGATCTGCGCGACGGCGCGGAACTTTTCGGCAAGTTCATGAAAGCCTTCTTCGTCGGCGGTCTTCGCGAAGCCTTCATACATATCGGTCCACTCATAATTCTCACCATCGGCAGCCGCGGCCAGGTTCTCAGCGGTGGTCCCGATCCCGTCAAGCTCCTTGAACCACATCTTGGCGTGTTCTTTCTCATTATCGGCCGTCTTCAGGAACAGCGCGGCAATCTGCTCGAATCCATCCTTCTTCGCCTTTGAGGCAAAGTAGGTGTATTTGTTCCTCGCCTGCGACTCTCCCGCAAATGCAGCCTCCAGATTCTTCTGTGTCTGTGTCCCTTCATACTTGTTCGCCATTTTCTTTCTCCTCCTGTTTCATTTTTATGTATGGTTTCTTTTCTCCGTTTTACGGAAGCTTCATTTTTTGATTATCTCTGTTCTTTGTTCCACGGCAGGTTCGTTTTTATAGTTATAGTCTCTATTCTCCGTTCCATGACAGCTTCCTCACGACAGCCGGTATGACCAGAAACCGGAATCGGATAAGCTGTTTCTGGACAGATCCTAAGTACCATAGTAACGTCTCACTCCACGGTAACACTCTTGGCGAGGTTCCTGGGTTTGTCGACGTCCAGGCCTCTCGCGACGCCGATGTAGTAGCCGAACAGCTGCAGCGGAACCACCGCGAGGCTAGCCATGAAGCAGGGATCCGACTTCGGAATGTAGACCGTGAAATTCGCCGAATCCTCCACATTGTAATTCCCGTAGCTGGTCAGGGCCATGAGGTACGCTCCGCGGGCCTTGCACTCCGCCATATTGCTGATCGTCTTCTCGAAAATCGAATCCTGCGTGAGGACGCCGATCACAAGCGTATTTTCCTCGATCAGGCTGATCGTGCCGTGCTTCAGCTCGCCCGCCGCGTATGCCTCCGAATGTACATAGCTGATCTCCTTTGCCTTGAGGCTTCCCTCCAGGCTGATGGAATAGTCAAGTCCGCGTCCGACAAAGAAAATGTCCTTCGCACTGGAAAACTTCGCGGCGAACCACTGGATCCGGCCTTTGTCCTCCAGGATCTTGGCAATCTTGTCCGGGATGGTCAGAAGCTCGGTGATCATTTCCTCATATCGATCTTTGTCAATCTTTTTGCGGACCAGGGCCAGCTGCATGGCAAGTGCGTAAAGAACGATCAGCTGCGAGGAATATGCCTTCGTCGTGGCGACGGCAATCTCCGGACCCGCGTGCGTATAGATCACATGATCCGCCTCGTGGGCGATGGTGGATCCCACCACATTGACAATGGCGAGCGTCTGAACGCCGAGGCTCTTCGCCTTCCTGAGGGCGGCAAGACTGTCGGCGGTTTCACCAGACTGGGAAATGACAATCAGGAGCTCATTTGGCTCAGGAAGAACTCTGCGGTAACGATACTCTGAGGCAAGCTCGACGCGTGTCGGAAGAAATGCCAGATCCTCCAGGATATACTGGCCGGTCATGCCGACATGCCACGCCGAGCCGCATGCCGTGATGCGCACAGAACTGACGGAGGCAAGGAACTCATCCGTCAGGCCGCTCTCGGTGAGATTGATCCGGTTGTCGGAGATCAGGCTTCCCAGGGTATTGCGGACGGCTTCCGGCTGTTCATGGATCTCCTTGATCATGAAATGCTCATACCCGCCTTTTTCCGCGGCTTTCGCGTCCCAGGTGATCTCCGTCGGCTCGAGCGAGATCTCATCCCCGTTCAGGTCAAAGAAATGTATTTCTCCCGGAAGCAGGCGTGCGATCTGGAGGTTGTCGATGTAGTAGACGGTGCGCGTATAGTTCAGGATCGCGGGGACGTCTGACGCCAGGCAGGAAAAGGATGGATCCGAACCCAGAATCAGCGGCGCATCCCTGCGCGCGGCGTAGATCTCACCGGGGAAGTCCCGGAACATCAGCGCCAGGGCATAGCTGCCCCGGACACGGACCAGTGTGCGGTTGATGGCGTCTATAGGGCCGATCTTGTATTTGTTGTAGTAGTAGTCAACCAGCTTGATGACGACTTCGGTGTCTGTGTCGCTGTAGAACTGGTAGCCGTGCCTGAGCAGCTTGGCTTTCAGCTCCATGTAGTTCTCGATGATTCCGTTGTGGACACCGACAACTTCGGACTCGACTTTGCCCGATGCGGAACCCGTGCAGTTCCCGCTGACGTGGGGGTGGGCATTGGTCTGGCTCGGTTCCCCGTGGGTTGCCCAGCGGGTATGTCCGATTCCGCAGGTGCCGGGCAGGGACCTTCCTCCGTCTGTCTTTTCATACAGGCTGCGCAGCTTGCCGGTAGACTTTACGACCTGCGCCAGGGCCTCCCCGTCGCGGATCGCGAGACCCGCCGAGTCATAGCCGCGGTATTCCAGCCTGGCAAGGCCGTCAAGAAGGATCGGAGCAGCCTGGTCCGGTCCTGTGTATCCAACTATTCCACACATGGTTTTTTCCTCTCGATGTTGTTCTATGCTGTTTTTTCAGAAGGAATATAACATATCTTTCCGGCATACGCCATATTCCATATTAAGGCCCGGCGGCAGCCGACGGGGATATCTGACAGGACGCGCCCTTCCCCCCGCCGGTCTTGCTTCTTCACCACGTCCGAAGGCGGGGATTTCTGGCAGGACGCAGCCTTTTCCCCGCTAGAAGGTGCCCCGGAGTTTCCCGTACAGAAGCGCCACCGCCTCCCGCACAAAATAGTGCGGCTTCATGAGAAGCTCACTCCCGGCTGATATGCCGCATACGTCCCGA
>ONVT01000334.1 GCA_900321365.1 uncultured Eubacteriales bacterium
AGCCGAGGAATATGCATCGTTTACCTTTGTAACCTGATCCTGCGTTATAGCAGACAGTTTTGACAGATCAGTAAACCCTGCCTTCTTCAGATACAGTTTTGTATTGGAATGGCTCTCCTCTTCACTGAAAAAATGCTCAATGCAAGCTGATTGAATAATCGCCTGATGAAACAGGCCTTTCGATTCCTCCATACACATGAGAGCGAGTATACAGGCACCTCCGGCAGACTGGCCGAATAGAGTAATTCTGGTCGGATCTCCTCCAAATGATGCAATATTGTCCTTCACAAACCGTATTGCCATGATCTGGTCGTAAAGGCCATTGTTTCTGTCAAAGCGATCATCAAGAAAACTCAGATTCAGAAAACCGTAAAGGTTCAGTCTGTAATTGAGGGAAACAATAATAGATTTTGTTGCTTTGGCAAATTCGGTAAAATCATAGTTCAGCTCCTGTGAGCCATACGAAACTGCTCCGGCTCCACCCTGAGCATAGGATCCCCCATAGATCCAGATCATAACAGGCAATACCTGATTCTCCTCATGATCAGGAACAAAGATATTCAAATAAAGACAGTCAAGATCATTATTCCCGGTAAAAAACCCACTTTGTGACTGTATCGGATTCCGGCTTCCATGATCCGCAACCAGAATATCATTCCAGGCTTCCGGCTTAACCGGATGCCTGAAGGCCAGTTCGCCAATCGGTGGCTTTGCAAACGGGATACCCATATAGACAGTGCAGCCTTCCTTACTGATTCCTTCAACTAATCCGTATTCAATCTGTATCACTTCTTCTCACCTCTCCAAATACTAAGCTTTATGAGAGAAGTATACCACAGAACCGCTTATCATCAGAATTAAATATAAGGCTCACACAAAGCAGGCTCCTTTCTTTTTACACCCTCTCCACGTAGTCCAGGCAGACCCAGCCGTTCCGCTACTCCGCGTATGCCTTCAAAAGCCCCCAACCGTCCTTCTCATCAACGATGGTGTAGATCCCAACAGGTATGCGAAGCCGCAGATCACTACCCTTATAGTGCCCTAAAAGGTATCCTTGGCGTAACTGCACTTTGCGCCATGGTCTGTGGAGGATCGTACGCCGCCTTTGCCGAAGAAACCACCAACTTAACAACAACGAATCCGGATCAGTATGAAGCCCCGGCTTCCACAGATGAGGAGGAAGACCGCAATGAATCTACAAATGCATCAACTGTCGGCCGGAAGCAGGAAAGGGATAATATAATCTCCTACCACTTTTCTCCTGCCGTTGCTGCCGGAACAGAGATTACCGTAAGTGACGCAGATGGCAACGTGGTATTCTCAGCCACAGCCCAAACCGACATATCGATGATCTGCTTTTCTTCAGAAAATCTGGAAGACGGTGAATACACCATCAAAGCAGGTACAGGCGAAGACACGATTACCGTAAGTTCAGATCAGTTCGAGAGAAACAGCCGCCACGGAAAACCGGATGGCAGAGAGATGCCTGCAGCGCGGTAATCTCACCTTCGATGGCTTCTGCCGCCGTGTTTTTTCCACAAGATTGGTGCAAGGCCAAATGTCAGGGAAGCACTTCCTCTAAAAATGCTTTTTCTGTAGTTTCGTAGTTTTCTGTATTCTCATATACACTTGATCCATGACCTGCGTGTTCAACAATAAGCAATTTCTTTTTTGTTCCACAAGCCTCATAATTCTCGTAGCTCATTGTGACTGGGACAAATCTGTCCTCTGACCCGTGGATAAACAAAACAGGTGTGCTTTTGTTTACATGAAGGGCGTCAATGGTAGAATACTCATCAAATTTATAACCGACTTCATTCTTCTCCATAAGCTCATTAATCTGTGTAATTGGAAATGATGATATATGATGATTCTTCTGCATCACATGAGCGAAAATATCAACAGGTGATGTGTAAGCACAGTCCGCGATCGCCGCACTGACGTAATCCTGGATTTCCGGCAGCCCAAGCGCCATAAGAACAGTAGCCGCACCCATTGATGTCCCATGCAACACGATCCTGATCTCTGTTCCGAAGCGTGCTCTGGCGTACTCGACCCACTTCAATGTATCGAAACGATCCAGGATGCCGAAACCTGCATATTGGCCTTCCGATTCCCCATGGGCACGCAGATCCAGAAGCATCACCTCATATCCCATGTCATGGAAAAACCTGGCATGTATACTGTTATCCAATGCTTTGCTCGTATAACCATGATGGAGGATCACCAGTCGATCCGATTTATCCTCCGCAGGAAGATAATATGCATGGAGACGAATACCGTCCTGTGCAGTAATATATACTTCTTCCAACGCCTGCTTCTCCATCCATTCCCTTACCGGAGCCATTCTGGCACCATATTCCTGCATTTTTTCAGGATCAGCAAATTCTGCCAGGATAGCATCACTCGTCCCTTCCGGTCTGAGAATTATATTCTGAAAAAGGATCCCTGCGATGAAGGCAGCCATATTGCCAAATAGACTTCCACCAAAACCACCGTCTGTTATGTTTTCTCTCTCCATTGTTTTCCTCTCCGTATCGTTGTCCAGCCCGGCACAGATGACATCAAGGACATCCGATATGAGTATCCTGTCGCGCAGCCGGCCTGATTCTTCTCATATTCTTTTATTCACGTCACAGGAAGCTCGCTTTCCATAATAGACTTCTGCCTTACGCTTTCCAGTTCAATAGAATCACGGCAGAAAGGATCAGGATAATACCAAGCCCGGACAAAACAGTCAGCGGCTCTGAAAAGACCACTATACCGAATACTGTCGCAACCATCGGCTCGATTGTGGCAAGGATACCTGCTCTGCTGGCTTCAACCGTTCGAAGGCCGATTGTATATGCCAGAAAGGGAATCACAGCTGTAACCAATGCGGTCAGAATGCATAACAAGACCAGAATGGTCATATTTTCAGCAGCTACAAACTTCGAGACCATATCCGCCGGGCGGCAGATCAGAATGGAACCGCATGCCGCAAACAGGAATGTGTATGTTGTAACGGTATAAGGCGAATATCTGCGAAGCGCTACCGTGCCTAAAATGCTGTACAGACCGTAGCCGATACCAGAGCCAAGGCCTATGAGAAAACCGGTCCAGGTTATCCCCTCTCCGGAGATACCAGAAACCATAACACAGCCGGCAAACGCAAGAAGCAAAGCAAGCAGCTTCTTCCCAGTCAGTTTCTCATGAAAAAACAAAACCGACATCAGCATGATCCAGATTGGAGAAGTGTAAAGAAGGATCGCTGCCGTGGAAAGCGGCATCATCGTTATAGCCGTAAAGTAGCAGACGGCAAAGAACAGAACGCTTCCGACTCCCAACCCGAAAAAAAGCGGGATATCACGAAGGGAAATGAGGAAACCTGAAGGGTCCTTGATGAGCAGCAAAATACAGAATACTATCGCAGCCAGTGTGAGGCGGATCGACACTATCTGGACTGAAGTAAAACCGTAAAGGCCAAGTTTTCTGACAAATATCCCCATGCTTCCCCAAAAACAGCCGGCAAGAATAATCAGAAACGGGCCGTAATTTGGTTTGTCAGCATCTATGTCACCAGTCATCTGTCCTCCATCACATCTATCCATCACATCTATCCATCACATCTATCCATCACATCTACCACTGTCATCCTTTTTAATTCACTTTCTTCCCGCAGAAATATACATCTCTCGGCTTGTTGTAGCTGAATCCCTCATGCTCCGCCGTAAGCAGATCGTTGTCGAATACAAGGAAGTCCGCATCCTTGCCGGCTTCAATGGATCCCTTTTCTTTTACGGTCAAATGACTCTTTTTCCACTTTCTGCAGGAGGGATGGCTCCCCTTCCGCGTTAAAAGGAGTTAAATCCTTATGGTTCAGTTATCTATCTTCCTTATGATCCGAACCACGCTGAATCTCTTTTTTGTCTTATCACTGATTACGATAGCCACCAGGTCATTGGGACCTGTTCCGTCTTGCTCTGAATGAAGATGTCCTCCCTCTTTATCAAAGAAACAGATTCCCGTAAACAGAAAAACCCCCGGGGCCGAACCATGGGACGATCCCGGAGATATTCTCTGCTATATGCAATCTGCCGCAGTCGCAGACGAAAGCGGCATCTCTCTCATCAGAGCTTTACGTTGTAGAAGCTCTCTTTTCCACGATACTCGGCTACTTCGCCAAGTTCTTCCTCGATACGGATAAGCTGATTGTACTTCGCGATACGGTCGGTACGGCTCAGGGAACCTGTCTTGATCTGGCCGGCGTTGGTAGCAACAACAAGGTCAGCAATGGTGGAATCCTCAGACTCGCCGGAACGATGAGAAACAACCGCAGTGTAGTTGTGCTCCTTCGCCATCTCGATCGCGTCGAAGGTCTCGGTCAGGGTTCCGATCTGATTCAGCTTAATCAGAACAGCGTTGGCAACGCCAAGCTCAATACCCTTGCGGATGAAGGTGGTGTTGGTGACAAACAGGTCATCACCGACCAGCTGGATCTTGTCGCCAAGGCGCTCGGTCAGTCTCTTCCATCCATCCCAGTCATTCTCGGACAGACCGTCCTCGATGGAAATGATCGGATACTTCTCAACCCAGCCGGCATACAGGTCGATCATCTCGTCAGAGGTCTTCGTGCCTTCTCCGGATCTGGACAGTTCATAGACGCCCTTCTCGGCATTGTAGAACTCAGAGGAAGCGGGATCCATCGCGATGCCCATGTCTACACCCGGCTTATATCCGGCAGCCTTCATGGCCTCGACGATCATCTCAAGCGGCTCCTCGTTGCCATGCTTGCAGGAAGGAGCATAGCCGCCCTCATCACCGACGCTGGTCGCATAGCCGCGCGCCGCGCAGACCTTCTTCAGTGCGTGGAAAGTCTCGGCACCCATGCGGACAGCTTCCGCCTCGGTCTTCGCGCCGATCGGCATGATCATGAACTCCTGCATGTCAACAGAGCCATCTGCGTGCTTGCCGCCGTTGAGGACGTTCATCATCGGAGTCGGAAGAACCTTCGCATTCGGTCCGCCGAGATACTTGTACAGCGGAAGGCCGCAGGAATCTGCTGCTGCACGCGCGACTGCCAGAGATACGGACAGAGTCGCGTTCGCGCCGAGAACCTTCTTGAACTCGGTTCCATCAAGCTCAATCATGACCTTGTCGATCTTAGACTGGTCGAATACGTTCATGCCGATAATCTTCGGTGCGATCTTCTCGTTGACGTTGGCAACAGCCTTAAGAACGCCCTTGCCGCCATAGCGCTTCTTGTCGCCGTCACGAAGCTCAACCGCTTCTCTCTCACCAGTCGATGCGCCGGAAGGAACGATCGCGCGTCCGAATGCGCCGGACTGCGTATAGATCTCGCACTCAACGGTGGGGTTTCCACGGGAGTCAAGAACTTCACGGGCAACTACTTTCTCGATAGCATCTGCAAATACATTCATAACAGATTCCTTTCTCCGTTCCCAGGAACGGCACAGTCATTGGTTTTTTCCGGCTGCGCCGGGTTTATATAGCTTCCCGACGGACACACGCATCCGCCGTCCGTCACTGTAATTCATTATAAGGCTTTTCAGGACTGATTGCCACCACTTTCTTTTCATTTGCCTCATCAGTTTGTTACAAGTCACCCGCCACCCCCGTGGCTGCGGGGATGTGACTTTTAACCATCAGTTTTATCTGTACGAAATCTATGGTATGATAGCGACGATACAGACAGATTCAGTGCACACAGGGAGGCGCAGAACATGAAGAAACCGGTTCTGGTAATAATGGCAGCGGGGATGGGCAGCCGCTACGGCGGACTGAAGCAGATCGACCCGGTAGATGAACAGGGGCACATCATTATGGACTTCTCGATCTATGACGCGCGCCGCGCCGGGTTCGACGAAGTAATCTTCATCATCAAACAGGAGAATGAGCAGCTGTTCCGTGATGCAATCGGAGACAGGATCAGCAAGTCCATGAAGGTCCATTATGTTTTTCAGGATGTACGGGACCTCCCGGAGGGCTTTGATGTTCCGGAGGGAAGAACGAAGCCCTGGGGAACAGGGCATGCCGTTTTGAGCGCAAGAGACGTAATCCACGGTCCGTTTGCCGTGATAAACGCGGACGATTATTACGGCGTCGAAGCATTCCGGCTGGTCTATGAGTTCCTGATGAAGCAGGAAGAAGCAGCTTCCATGCCGGAATATGTAATGGCAGGATATCTCCTGAAGAATACGCTCACAGAGCATGGCTCTGTCGCCCGGGGCGTATGCACAACCGATGCTTCCGGCTGCCTGTCTACGATCGTCGAGCGCACGAAGATCGTCCGCAGTGGCGAAGACGCGGCCTATCTGGCCGATGACGGAGAAACCTGGATTCCCGTGAGCGGGAACAGTGTTGTATCGATGAACATGTGGGGGTTCCCGGAATCCTTCCTGGCACAGCTGAGGGAGCGCTTCCCCGCGTTCCTCCGGGACGGCCTTATGAAGAATCCGGCCGGATGCGAGTATTTTCTTCCGTTTGTTGTCAATGACCTGATGGCGGAAGGAAAAGTGAAGGTCAGGGTTCTCACGGTGCATGATGTATGGCATGGCGTCACCTATGCCGAAGACAAGCAGGAGGTTGTGGAGGCGATGCGCTCTCTTAAGGAGGCAGGCGTATACCCCGGCCTCTGACAGAGATTCCCGCCGACAGCAGAAAAAGGCTTCCCATGATCAGGAGAACACATACGGCCTGCGGCGCAGACAGATACCTGACGGCATTCGGTCTCAACCCACGGCAGGTCATCTATTTTGACATTGAGACAACAGGTTTCCGCGCTTCCTCCTCAAGCCTGTATATGATCGGATGGGCTGTATTATCTGACATGTCCGGCGAAGAATGGACACTGACTCAGCTTCTGGCCCAGTCACATTCTGAGGAGGTTCTTCTCCTGGAGCTGTTTCAGGAAGTTCTCCGGAAGTACGACACGATCATCGAATTTAACGGTGACCGCTTCGACCTTCCGTATCTCAGGGAAAAATGCGCTTCCTATGGTCTGTGCGATCCTTTCTCTCATGCACAGACCGTAGATCTCTACCGTCTGATCCGCCCATATAAAAGCGCGCTCGGGCTGACACGCCTGAACCAGAAGTCGGTGGAACAGTTTCTCGGGATTCACAGATCGGATCCATACAGCGGAGGTGAACTGATCGACGTTTATCGGTCAGTCCGTGACCACCGCTGCCCGGATGAAGACCACGCGCTCGATCAGCTCTTTCTCCATAATCAGGAAGATCTTCTGGGAATGCTGATGATGACCCCTCTTCTGGCTTATGACATCGTCCTGCGCAGCACTTCTCCTGTCAGCGTCAGGATGAGTGAAAAAAACGGAGAAAAGGAGCTGGAAGCCTCCTTTTGTCTCGACGCCTCCCTTCCCAGGCCTGTCCGCCTGAACCTGGCGGAATGCTGTGACATCACTCTCTGTGAGGAGACTGCGCGTGTCACGATCCGTCTTCTTGCCGGATGCCTGTACCACTTTTTCCCCGACTGGAAGAACTATTGTTTCCTGCCAGCCGAGGACATGGCAGTCCACAAAAGCGTCGCTTCCTTCGTCGATCCTTCCCACAGGGAAAATGCCAGGCCGCAGAACTGCTATGTAAAAAAAGAGGGGGTATTCCTTCCGCACCCCTCCGGAGGCGATCCTCCATTTTTCCACACCGGTAAAAACACGCCTGCGTTCTTTCAGCGGTACTATAAGGATCCTGTCATCTGGACCGAATACCAGCCGGACATGGATCCGGACACCTTCTCCGCGTATATCCACTTTCTGGTGGAACGGGGCATCCTGTCCTGAGGGCTCCCTCTTCTAGGCCCATGCTTTGTGTATACAGCGGGCAGAACCGTCGGAAGCGAGTGACAATTCAGCCAGAATAAATCAAAAGGCTGCTGCATCCTTGCAATGATGCAGCAGCCTGTTTTCATTCCTTATAAACCGGTTTCCTCTGATTCCCGGAGGGACTCTCCTGATTACTCAGCGTCAGTGGATACCTCTTCCGGCATGAGGTCGCCCATGGCGGTCGCCATCTCGTCATGCTTCGGAGCCGTATCCTCGAGCGCCTTCATGCTCAGGGAGATCTTGTGATCCTGACCGTTGAAATCCACGACCTTCGCCTCAATCTCCTGTCCGACCCTGAGAACATCCGACGGCTTGTTCACATGCTCACGGGAAATCTGCGATACGTGAAGCAGGGCGTCCACGCCCGGCTCAAGCTCGACAAATGCGCCAAAGTCTGTCATACGGGCAACACGTCCGGTGACAATAGTGCCGGCCGCATACTTCTCAACCGCGTTCAGCCACGGATTCTGTCCCGGGAACTTCATTGACAGGGCGATCTTCTCACCATTGATATTCTTGATCAGCACGGTAACCTCTTCGCCGACCTTGAACACCTTCTTCGGATTCTCCACATGGCCCCAGCTCATCTCGGAGATGTGAAGCAGTCCGTCCGCGCCGCCCAGATCGATGAACGCACCGAAATCCGTGACATTCTTCACAAC
>ONVT01000332.1 GCA_900321365.1 uncultured Eubacteriales bacterium
ATTCGCGAGCTCATAGATATATCCGCAGATCTTATGCGGCGCAAGCTCCTCTCCCGCCTGACAGACGGCAGGAGCAAATCCCGTCAGGGCCAGGCCGAGCTCCTTTTCGCTTTCGCTGCACGGCGGGAGGATGGCAAAGCCCTCAGGATCCTCCTTCTTTTTCCCGCTCTCCTCAAGGAATCTCCTGAGGATCGATTTGATGCGGACCATCGTATAGAGGATGTACGGACCGGTATTCCCCTCGAATGAGGTGAACTTGTCCGTATCGAATATGTAATCCTTGGAAGCCTGGTTCGACAGGTCGCCGTACTTGATCGCGGACAGGGCGACAATCTTCGCGGTTTCTTTCGCCTCTTCGGGATCAGTCTCATGGTTCTCCAGGATCTTGCGGAGCATGTCCTCCTCGATCTCACCGATCAGCATCTCCAGGCGCATCACTCCGCCGTCCCTGGTCCTGAACGGTTTTCCGTCCCGGCCGTTCATCGTCCCGAAACCAAGGAAGGTCAGATCCGTATCTTCATCCACCAGCTTTGCCTTCCGCGCGCATCGGAACACCTGCGTGAAATACAGGTCCTGCCGCTTGTCCACCACATAGATGATGTGGTCCGGCTTCCAGTTCTCCATTCTCATCACAATGGTCGCAAGATCCGTCGTATTGTAGAGAGACGCTCCGTCCGATTTCAGGATCATGCAGGGAGGAATTTTCTTTGTGTCGGATTCCTCTGCCACATCCACAACCAGGGCGCCCTGGTCCAGGTGCGCATATCCTTCTTTCTTCAGGTAATCCACCATCGCGGGAATGTATGGCTGCGCGTCCGACTCCTTCATCCACAGCTCGAAGAAAACATTCAGGCTGTCATAATTCTTCTTCAGGTCCGCGATGGACACGTCGAGAATATGCTGCCAGAGAGCATGGTATCCCCTGTGTCCGTGCTGGAGCTGCTCTGTCGCCTTCAGGGCCTCCTGGCGGAACGCCTCGTCCTCCTTCGACCTTCTGCTGGCCTCTGGATAGATCTGCTCCAGCTGTGAAATCGTGAATGGCGCCTCCTTCGGGTATTCCCCTTCATAGTTTTCATCAAAATAGGGAAGATCCGGCTTCTCGCAGCGAAGCTGGGCGATGATCAGCCCCATCTGGAGCCCCCAGTCTCCCAGGTGTACATCGCCGATCGTCTCGTGGCCGAGAAAATGCAGGATCCTCTTTATACTCTCGCCGATGACGGCGGACCGCAGGTGCCCGACGTGAAGCGGCTTGGCGACATTCGCCCCGCCGTAGTCGATGATGATCTTCTTCACGTTGTCTGAGCACGGAACGCCGAGGCGCTCATCCTCCTTCATCTCATTCAGGAAGCCGGACAACAGCTGACTGGACAGTGTCAGGTTCAGAAAGCCCGGCGCCGCGGCCTGGACGCTTTCAAACGCGTCACAGCCCTCGAGAACACCGGCCACATCCTGCGCGATCATCATGGGCGCCTTGTGGAAGCGTTTTGCCCCTGCCATCGCCCCGTTGCACTGGTACTCACACAGATCCGGGCGGTTTGAGAGTGTCACCTTCCCCAGATCCCTGTCATATCCTGCCGTCTCAAATGCTTCCGAGACATAGTTTCCGAGCAGTTCCAGAATCTGTTCCATTGATGTATTTCCTCCAGTGTTTATGCTCACTCCTCATGAATCCAGTCAAGGTATCGCTGAACCTCTTTCTCGAATCCGTTTTCCGATGGCTCATAGAACCGGATGTCTCCCAGCTGAGTGGGAAGATACCGCTGCCTCGAAAAATGCTTCGGAAAATCATGTGCGTACTCATACCCGATTCCCCGTTTCAGCTCCAGGCTCCCCCTGTAATGGGCGTCCTGGAGGTAGGGCGGGATGGTAAACTGATTCGTCTGGACAGCCTTTCTTGCCGCGAAGATCCCCTCCGTGCAGGAGTTGCTCTTGGGGCTTACCGCGACGCAAACCGCCGCCTGAGCCAGGATCAGCTGTGACTCGGGAAGACCGATCCGCTCCACTGCCTGGGCTGCCGACACGGCAACCACAAGGGCCTGCGGATTCGCCATCCCGACGTCCTCCGACGCGCAGATAATGATACGACGCGCGATGAACCGGATGTCTTCCCCGGCCTCAAGCATCCGCGCCAGATAGAACAGAGCGGCGTCCGGATCCGATCCCCTCATGCTTTTGATAAAAGCAGAGATGGTGTCATAATGCTGATCGCCATCCCTGTCATACCGGTTCACCCTCTTCTGGATGCACTCCGAGGCGACATCAAGGGTGATATGGATCTTCCCGTCCTCAGAGCGCGGGGTGGTGAGCACGCCCAGCTCCAGGGCGTTCAGCGCGCTCCTCGCATCGCCGCCGGATACATCGGCGAGGAACGTCACCGCGTCCTCGTCGACAACAAGGTCAAATGCCCCCATTCCTCTCTCCCGGTCAAAGGCGGCACGGTGAAGAAGAACGGCGACATCCTCCGGGCACAGTTTCTTCAGTTCGAAAATGATCGATCTTGACAGCAGAGCGCTGTTTACCTCAAAGTAAGGATTCTCCGTCGTCGCCCCGATCAGGATGATTGTCCCGTCTTCAACAAAAGGCAGCAGATAATCCTGCTGCGCCTTGTTGAACCGATGAATCTCGTCGATGAACAGAATCGTCCTCTTCGAGTACATTCCAAGTGTTTCCTTCGCCTGGCGGACGACCTCCTCCATCTCTTTTTTGCCCGACGCGGTCGCATTGATCTGACAGAACACGGCGGACGTTGTGTTCGAGATTACCTTCGCCAGCGTTGTCTTTCCGGATCCAGGGGGTCCGTAAAAAATGACCGAGCTGAGCCTGTCCGCACGGATTGCCCGCTCCAGCATACAGCCTTTTCCGATGATATGCTCCTGCCCCACAACCTCTTCCAGAGTACGGGGCCGCATCCTGGCCGCCAGCGGAGACGCCGATTCCTGCTCCTTCTTCGCGGCGTATTCAAACAGATCCATCGTCCTGCTCCTTCTCACGCTGCTGTCTGTCAGCGGCAGAGGGCAGCGCACTCATCTGGCCGCCTTCTTCCGGCGCTTCCTCTAAAGCCTTGACCTCTCCTTCCGGATCTGCTTCCACCGCCGGGGAATCAGGGGCGGCAGCCTCCTCTTCCTCCTTGTCCTTGTTGACCCCGTAATAAATATCCAACTGCCTTCTTGCGGTGGTAATACCGAACACATAGACCGCGGCCCCGAGAATGCCGGTTCCGCTCATCGCCAGAAGAAACCATCCCAGGCCCGCGTACGCGACAAGCTCCAGTCCGGCCGCCTTCAGGTAGGCGGACACTTCCTCATCCGTGCGCCCGGCCAGTGAATGCTTCAGGATCCCTCCCAGGACGTACTTGACAAGCCATACACAGGCCAGCAGTGTCAGAAGAAAGGCGTAATACCCTTTTCCGAATGATCTCCTCTGAAAAGCCATCCACAGAATGATCACGACCACTGTCACCATCACGGCTATGATGGCAATCCTGATCTTCTTGTCGATCCGCTCCTCCTCCTCCCAGCTTAACCGGTCCTGATTTCTGAGGTTTTCAAACATATCCCTTTATCCTCCTGACATGAATTCCGAATTCACGCGTAATCATAGCAGTATAATGAACCATTGGCAAGAAGCAGATCCCGGGTTACATGTCACACCTCAGCTGCGGGGGCAGCGGGGGTGTGACTTGTAACGGCAAGCGTTGACAAGTTCCCCGGCCCCGTGCAATAATCTCTGCGACCTTCAATGAAGAAAGGAGGGCGCCATGGCGAGCCTGCTTCCGAACAACCCTATGATACTGCTCAGCGTAGTCAACACACAGCTGAGGGATGAGTTTTCCACGCTGGACGAACTGTGCATTTTCTTCCAGCAGGACCGCGATGAGCTGGAAGAGAAGCTCGGCGCCATCGGTTTTGAGTACGATCCCAAGCTGAACCGCTTTGTTTAGAATCTGTACATAAATGCAGGGACTGTCTTCCGGCAGTCCCTGCGTCTGTTCTCGCTCAAACCCTTTGGATAATGATCCTGTCTGGTCAGTTAAGCTCCTCCGTATTCTCGCGTGAAGACTCCGTTGCAGCCTCGCCGTCCGTGAGCATATCCACATACTCCTGGGGAACCGAGGCTTTGGACAGCTTCTCGAACATCCTGATTGCGGAAGCATCTCTGATATACTTGAAAAACGCCTTCCTCGAATCCACCGTGAACGCTTCCGACAGATCCATCGGGTCCAGGTCGGCTTCTTCCACCTCTTCCAGATCCGCTGTCAGTGTAAACCACTCCTTCCCTTTCACATCGAACCGCATTGTGCGCAGGCCGTCTTCATCCGTATAGAAGTTACAGGTGTATTCCGTATTGCCCCAGATCACAGTAAAGTCTCCCGACAGCCATCCATCCTTCAGCGCACTCAGGTCCAGATTTCGGATCAGCAGAACCGGGCTCGTCACACCCTTTCCATGCAGGCTGACAGATTCCCTCAGGATCTCATCCTGCAGGCTTCCCTGGGCCAGCACCCCAGCTGACTGTGTCGTCTTATACCCTGCTTTGGAGAGCAGGATCGGTCCCAGCTTCACTTCAAAGGCGTGCTCCGGGGAATCCAGAATCCCCGTGATCTGGAACAGTTCCGCTTCTATCCCGTTCTGCTCCATAGAGGCGGACAGCCGCACCGGCATCCCGCCCTGGTTCCGGGCAAGCGTCACTTCAGTATGGCGCGCCCAGGGATACTCCTTCCGGGCGGCATTGATCAGCGCCTGCTGCACAAACTCCCAGAGCGCTCCTTCCGGGAACAGCGCGGCTGCCTTCCCGCCGATCGCCAGCCGGAATACATGGTCGGCAAATTTGCTCTCCATTATCTGTTCCAGAAGCTCATCCTCTGACAGCATGGTCAGAACCCTCGGAATCAGTTCCTGAATCTCCTGTGCCTCGATGGACCATGTCGTCGTTTCCGCCTCTGTTTTCAGGCTTCCCGCCGTCACTGTGGCAAGCCCCTGCTGCGTCTCGACATATTCCATCAGAACAGACAGATACTTCTGGAATTCACTCAGCAGCGTTTCCAGCGGGATGGTCTTCACAAGATCATTCAGCTCCTTCAGAGCCGAAGTGTACTCCGCAAGCTTCTCCGGAGTGATCTTCTTTCCCGTGATTGTCTGCGCGTCAGCGGAGAAATCTCCTATCGGAAACGCGAGAACCTCATCCTTCAGTTCCGGGCATACCAGATACAGGACGTTTTCCTCCCGGTCATAGGAAACCAGCAGACGGTACAGCTCCGTAGAATTCAGAAACAGGGTCACCTCGAGATCCACGCCGCCCTTCTCGTTCGAAGTTCCCTGAAAGCGAAGCTCGGCATCCCCAACCCATGACATGTCATCCTCGGAAGAGAAATGATCCGCTATGGCAGAGCGCATCCCGTCGGCAGCAGTCACACACACTCTTCCCTCAAAGTCAGGCACCGTAATGCTGTCAACCGCCTCGTCAAGCTTCTCCAGTCCTTCCGCGAGAACCGCCCCGGGATCAATCACCTCCGGCCCGGATTCCGCCTGAATGCGCATCACGGTTCCTGCCAGAACCGACACACACAGAAGCAGCGCAGACACGGTACGAAACAGCTTTTTTCCTTTCAACATATGTTTCCTCCTGTTCTGTGAGGCTACTATAGCAAAAACATCTCTTTCACGCAATCCGGGAATGTGATACAGTGTATCTGATGCTGTTCAGGGAGCGGCCGCTCCCTGAACCGGAACGTTACATACTTTAGGGAAAACATGAAGATCACTATCCAGAACATTAAGAAAAGCTACCGCTCTGCGACTGTTCTGAGCGGAGTCAGTATGGAAGCGTCAGAGGGCTCGATGACCTGCATCCTCGGAAAGAACGGATGCGGCAAGTCCACTCTTCTTTCGATCCTGGCAGGGGTCGCGCGGGCGGACTCGGGCGCATTTCTGTTTGAAGAAAAGACGGTGAGCAGCATCGATCTTCTGCGGCGGCGCATGGATGCGTCCCGCCTGATCGGTTATGTCCCGCAGTCCACTCCCCTCCTGGAGGAGCTGTCAGCGCTCGACAACCTCCGCCTGTGGTACACCGGAGGGAAAAAGGTCCTCCGCCAGGAACTGGAGGAGGGCGTCCTGAAGGATCTCGATATCGAGCGCTTCCTGCACAAGAATGTCCGGACACTTTCCGGCGGCATGAAGAAGCGCCTGTCCATCGGATGCGCGCTCGCCCATCACCCCAGAATCCTTCTGCTGGATGAACCCGGAGCGGCCCTGGACCTGATCGCAAAGGAACAGATCGTCACATGGCTGAAAAAGTTCTGCAGCCGGGGCGGAATTGTCCTGCTGGCATCCCATGAGCTCGGTGAGATCGAAAACTGCAGCAGGGCATACATCCTGAAGGACGGAGTTGCCTCTCCGGTCGATCACAGAGTCGACAGCGCCCATCTGGCAGCCCTCCTGTAAAAATAAGTTCCTAATCGTTTCCGCCGGCCCCGGGCTGACGGACGTTTCCGGAAGGAAATCCATGAGCCGTTTTATCATCTATACAATACTTCGCCTGAAAGCGGTTATGAAAATATTTCCGTCCATGTGCGTCATGACACTGCTTCTGTGTCTCTCTCTCGGCGGCATGCTTTATCTGCAGTCTGCCAGGTCCCTTCAGTTTTCCGAGGGAGATGAAGATGCCACGGTTTCGATCGGCATCTCGGGGGTTGACGATTCCGGCGCATTCAGTGCGGCTTTCCCTGCCCTCCTCCAGCTGGATTCCTCCCGCTCTGAGGTCAGCTTTATCATGTATGACACAAAGAAGGATGCCGTGAAAGCGATAAGAAAAGGTGACATTGTCGCTGCCATCGACATCCCGGACGGTGTGGTCGGCAATCTTCTCGCCGGTCAGATGGATCAGATGACCCTGATTGTGCCATCCTCCTCGGCCGGTCTTGAGGCACTGATCATGAGGGAGCTATCCCTGTCCGTCTCCACGATTCTGGGATCCATGAACAGCGCAGGCAATGTCCTGTCGGATTACTATAAGAGTTCCGGGACATCCGATCCCCAGACAATCGCAGATGCGCAGACCGATCTTCTGCTCACGTCCATGCAGGACATGCTCCACCGGAAGCACATGTTCCAGATGCGCTATGTAAAGTCAGAAAACCAGCTTTCCATTGAGAGTTTCTACCTTGTCTCGATGGTGCTTCTCCTGTTCCTCCTGACCGGTGTCATGTGCGCGGGAAGCTTCATCCGTTCCGACTATTCCCTCTCAAAGCTGCTCAGCCTCAGAAGGCTGGGTTCCCTGGGGCAGGTCATCGCGGAATTCATCAGCCTGGTGGCTCTTCTCGTCTGCCTCAGCGCGCTCTTCCTTCCGCTGATCGGTGCCGCCCTCAGCAGGATGCCGATCACCTTTTCCGCTTTCGGTCTGACGAGTACTGCCTTTATGAAGGGCTTCGGACTGTTTTGTCTTCGCTGCGTGCCGGTCATTCTCCTGGCCGCGTCCCTGGATCTGCTCCTCTATGAACTGTCCAGGACCCTGATCACAGGCGTTCTCCTTCAGTTCCTGGTTATGATCTCACTCGCCTACCTGTCCGGCGTCTTCTATACAGTCCAGACTCTTCCGGAGTCTCTCAAGGTACTGCAGCCGTTCCTTCCGACCGGTCAGGCTCTTCTGTACATGCAGTATGCCGCGAAAAACAAAAGCGCAGATACAGGGCACCTGCCCGGCGTCCTTCTCTGGACGCTCCTGCTGCTGGCAGGATCCTTCCTGCTTCGCAGGAGTAAGGTGACCGGAAAGCGAGGCGGCAAATGAACAAGCTAAGACAGATTCTGCTCTGGATGCATCTGCTCAACAAAAGAATCCTGAAAGAGCCGCTCTTCCTTATCCTGATCGCCATGGTTCCATGCCTTGTGTTCGGGGTCGGACGTCTCTCGCAGGAGTCATCCAGCCTTGTCACGGCAGCAATTGCCCCTCAGTCGGAGGAGGACGAAGCTTCGAAGGACCTGATCCGTTTCCTCGTGGACGGGAGCAATTCTGCGGTACGTTATGTGGAATGCAAAGACAAGGAGGATCTTGTCCAGGCAGTCTCCTCCGGCCAGGCACGCATCGGCTTCCTGCTCCCGGAAAACCTGGATAAGCTGTTTGAGGCCTACGGCTCCCAGGAGACAAAGAACCTGTCAGCGGGTGCGCTGGCTATGCTTGGCATACTTCTCGGAGGAGATAGTGCTTCGGAAGAGATGAAAGAGAATGCCATCATAAGCTATGCCGCGACCAATGACATCATATCAAAGCTGACCCGCGAGCAGCTGTTCGGAAGGATCTATCCTTCCCTGGAGACGGCTGTCCTGAAGACATGGCTGAAGATCCATCCGGATGTCGGCGCCATGAGCGAAGAAGAGAGAGACCGTTTTGTAGACGAGACGCTTCCTCTGTATGAAGAGGAATATGATTATTTTAATCTGGAATACCTGGACGGTACCCCTGTGGAGGATGATGAGATAGACCGCTTCATCGCGTCACCGATGCGTGGTCTTCTCGCCGTGCTTCTCATGCTGACCGGCCTGGCGGCGATCCTGTACCTGACGGAAGATTCCCGCAAAGGCCGTTTCGTGTGGATCCCGTCGCACATGCATCCAATCTTCCACTATCTGTACCTGCTGATCCCCCTGGTGGATGTGGCAGTCGCGGTTTTAGCCGCTTTATTTGTCGGAGGCAGCTTCACTCATGTTTCCACGGAGATCCCCGCTCTTTTGCTGTTTGTCCTCCAGGTTGCCGGTTTTTCCAACCTCCTGCGCGTCCTTCTGCGCAGGAAGGATTTCATGGCGTCGTCGATCCCGATCCTGATCTGCGCCTGCCTGTTCCTCACGCCGGTCTTTGTGGATCTGAAGATTCTGGAACCGGTCCAGATGCTGCTCCCGCCTTACCTGTACCTGAAGTCGATCCACGGCAATCTGCCGCTGTGGTATCTGGCCGTCTACGCGCTCATCGCCTTCGTGGTCTCACTCCTGGCTGACCGGGAATAGTGGACCCCGCGACATAAGACACACCTCAGCCACGGGGGTGGCGGGGGTGTGTCTTATGACCGATTCCACACGCTGTCAATATGCCGTGTCACGAATCGCTTGACTTTGCGAAGATACTGAGCAGCCTCAGGAAGAGGTTGATGATATCCAGATAGATATCGATGGCACTGTCGATCGCATTGTCCACCGTACGGGGGTACTGCTGCGAGCGGTAGACATCATAACCGATATACAGGGAGAAAAGTCCCGCGGCGAGCACCGTGATCGCCATGTTGGCTCCCGGAATGAAGAAACAGATCAGGAATCCGAACAAAACGCCCAGCAGGCCGAAGAACAGGATCGAACCGATCTTCGCGAAAAACTGCGGGAACAGAAGTCCTGCGGCAGTCATGATTATGGTCACGCCGGCTGTCGTGACAAACGAATGCCAGACTACGGAAGGACTGTATCCGCCCATGACAACTGCCTCGGCAACGACGATGCCGACAGGAACGACGATCAGGTTGTAGCCGATAAAGCTGACAACCGGTTTGTCCGACTTGTGCGCAATCACGATTCCCGCAATCACACAGACAAAGTATCCGATGAAGAAAACGATCGGATTGATCCGTTCGACAAAGAATGTGACGATGGACTCCCTGCACAGGAGCGCATTGATGACAAGTCCATACAGTACCGTGGCTGTCAGGATCAGATTATAGGCGCGCAGCGAGATGATGCTGCCGGAATCAACAACCGTGTTCAGCCTCTCTTCTCTTGCTTTGGATGACAGATTAACCATATCATTTCACCTCCTTGGATCATTATAATCAAAACCTGCCTGAGGTGCAAACGCATCAGCGCAGGAACCCGTTGATGATCTGCTCTTCCGCCTCGGCCTGCGTCAGCCCGAGGGTCATCAGCTTCGTGAGCTGCTCGCCGGCAATCTTTCCGATGGCAGCCTCATGGATCAGCGCGGCTTCGATACTGTTCGCCTCAAGGGACGGCACGGCAAGGATTCTTCCCTCATCCATGATGATCGAATCGCATTCGGTATGGCCGCTGCACGCGGCGTTTCCGACGATCTTCAGGTCCAGCTTCTGGTACGAATGATCTCTGGCGACGCCGCGGGATACGATATCCGCGCTCGACCCGTCCCCGTTCAGGTCCACTTCATAGACGCTGGCCGCTTCCTGGACGCCGTGCGTCATCAGTCTCTCCCGCACCACGAGGTGGCAGTCTCCGCCCAGCTCAGCCTTTGTCCGCCGCTCGGTCGAGTCGACGCCCTTGATCTGCACCATCTCCATCTCCATGGAACTCCCGTCCTCCATGTAGACCTCCGTCACCGGATTCAGGATCCTTTTCCCGCTTCCGTCGCCGGAGCCATAGTGCTTCTCGACATACTTTACTTTCGAATTCTTCCCGACCCAGAAACGGTGGACTCCGTCATGCTCTGAATTCTGGCTGCCGCAGTTGTCAATACCGCAGCCTGCTATGATCAGGAGATCACAGTCATCTCCGATGTGAAAGTCATTGTAGACCACCTCGGACAGCCCGCTCTGGCTGAGCACCACGGGAATATGGATGCTCTCATTCCTGGTTCCGTCCTTTACGGTAATCTCAAGACCGCTGACTTCCTCCTTGGACGCAATCTCGATGTTCGCGGTACTCTGCCTTCCCGCGGATTCCCCGTTCGCACGGAGGTTGTAGGCGCCCGTGGGAACATCATGCAGACCGGAAACCTCACTGAGCAGTCTCTTCTGAATCTCATCCATCTGCAGCATATTCATTTCCTCCTGTCACTCAGCTTCGCGCACGCGTCCACCGCCGCATCGGTTCCCAGAATCTTTGGCAGCACCTCATCTCTTGTTCCCATCCGCTCAATCTCTCCGCCGCTCAGTACGACGATCTCATCGGCGATGTCAAGGATCCTCTCCTGATGGGAGATGACCAGGATGGAACTGTGCAGCGTCTCCTTCTGCATCTTCTCGAAGATCCGGACCAGGTTCTGGAAACTCCAGAGATCAATCCCGGCCTCCGGCTCATCAAAAACCGACAGCTTTGCCTTGCGGGCAAGCACCGTCGCGATCTCGATCCGCTTCAGCTCACCGCCGGAAAGAGAGGCATTCACCTCGCGCTCGATATAATCCTTCGCGCAAAGGCCGACCTCTGACAGGTAAGCGCAGGCCTCCTTCATGGAGATCGTCCTGCCCGACGCAATCTTCAGAAGATCATATACCAGGATCCCCTTGAATCTGACAGGCTGCTGGAAGGCGTATCCGATCCCCAGGTTCGCACGCTCTGTTACGGAAAGGTCCGTGATATCCTCTCCGTCCAGAAAGATGCGGCCCTCCGTCGGCTTTTCAATCCCGGAGATCAGCTTGGCCATGGTGGACTTGCCACCCCCGTTCGGGCCGGTGACCACTACGAATTTTCCGTCATCCACCGTGAGGTTCAGGTCGCGCACGATCTCCTTCTCGCCGGTGTCATTTACCGTAAATGAAATGTGTTTCAGTTCGAGCATGTCCGCTCCTCCTTCTTCTTCCGCTGCCCCTTAGGCGCTTTTTCATCATACTGGTTTACGGCAGCAGAATCAAGCAGAGAAATTCTCTCATTATTCCTGCCTGTTTTCTGTTTCGGCATGGTATACTGTTATAAGAATCTGTAAATGAATTACTTTTCGTTCCTAAGGATCTGTCCAGCAGTCTCATCTGGCAGATGCTGGATTCACTTTTCATCGAACGGAGGATGCATACCATGCGAAAAACCAAGATTGTCTGTACGATCGGACCGGCGACTGATTCCGAGGAGATGCTGCGCAAGCTCTGCCTGGCAGGAATGAATGTCGCAAGACTGAATTTCTCCCACGGGACTCATGACGAACACCTTCGCCGCATTGAGACGATCCGCAAGGTCCGGACCGAGCTGAATCTCCCGATCGCGATCATGCTTGATACCAAGGGGCCGGAATACCGGATCGGCACCTTCGAGAACGGCAGTATCGAACTGAAGGAGGGGGACACCTTCACCTTTACCGGCGAGCAGATCGAGGGAACCCAGGAAAGAGTCAGCGTAAGCTATCCCAAACTCTATGAAGACATGTCCCCCGGAGACACCATCCTTCTGAACAACGGCCTGATGGTCTTCCGTGTCACGGATATCAAAGGGCATGACATCAATACCGTCGTAGAGTGCGGAGGCGTTCTTTCCAATCGCAAGAGCATGAGTTTCCCCGGCAAGGTCATCCAGCAGCCGTATCTGTCCAAACAGGATGAGTCGGACATCCTCTTCGGAATCCAGAATGATGTTGACTTTATCGCCTGTTCCTTCGTCTCTGTCCGTCAGGATCTGATCGATGTTCATGAATTCATGAACAGGCATGACGGAGGCGGGATCGAGCTGATCGCCAAGATCGAAAACCAGTCCGGCTATGATAACATCGAGGAGATCTGCCGGGAGTGCGACGGAATTATGGTCGCGCGCGGAGACATGGGCGTCGAGATTTCCTTCGAAAAGCTCCCGGCCATCCAGAAGAACCTGATCACAAAGTGCCGTATGCTTGGAAAGAGAGTCATCACGGCAACCGAGATGCTCGAATCCATGATCACCAATCCGAGACCGACCCGTGCGGAGGCATCGGATGTGGCGAATGCCGTGTATGACGGATCCAGCGCCATCATGCTGTCCGGCGAGACTGCTGCCGGCAAATACCCGATCGAAGCGGTAAAGACGATGGCAAAGATCGCGGAAACCACAGAGCAGGACATTCAGTATATCCAGCGTTTCCATGATTTCGGCTTCCTCATTCACAATGAGGTGGACGCCATCTCCCACGCGACCTGCCAGATGGCAATCGACATCGAGGCCAACGCCATCGTCGCCTGTACGATCTCCGGTCTGACAGCCCGCATGGTTTCCCGTTTCCGCGGCCCGGTCGATATCATCGGCCTCACCACAGACGAAAAGACATGGCGGAAGCTTGCCCTGTCCTGGGGCGTTCTCCCGCAGCTGTGTGAGTACTATCCGTCCACGGACGTCCTGTTCTACAGCGCCAGGAAGATCACCATCGACGCGCTGGGCCTCAAGGAAGGAGACAAGATCGTCATCACCGGAGGCTATGTCACCGGCAAGTCAGGCAATACCAACCTGATCAAAATCGAGAATATCTGACGCTCTTCCCGGAAGACACCTGCAGGCCGCATCCCCGCCGCCCCCGCGGCTGAGGATGCGGCCTGACTCATTATTCACACTGTGTCACTTCATAATGATCATCCACAAAGACCGCACGCACGCCGTCCGTGCGCTCAATCAGATCCGCCGCCGCTTCCTTCCCGATCAGCATGCAGACGGTACTCAGGGCATCTCCGGTAAGAGACGAGTCACTGATAATCGTCACGCCCCACAGGGAATTCATCACCGGATACCCTGTTTCAGGATCCAGGATGTGGTGGTAGAGAACC
>ONVT01000331.1 GCA_900321365.1 uncultured Eubacteriales bacterium
ATTCAGTAATCTCGTTTCCTTCGTCCTTCGGACTCGCCCTAAAGGACTAGCTTCGCGTCGAAACCGAGAACTGAATTCAGCTCCTTTGGATTAATCAGTCAGTGTGTGAAAGTATAGCATGGACACCTTCATCCGACAAGTTTATTTCATCTTTTCAAAGTCGCTTGCCGGGTGCTTGCAGAGCGGGCAGATAAAGTCTTCCGGAAGCTCCTCTCCCTCGTAGACATATCCGCAGATCTTGCAGACCCAGCCCGTCTGGTTCTCCGCGGCCGGCTGCGGCTTCGGCTTGATGTGCTCAAAATAATACGCGTACGTCACGCTCGGATCATCTGTAAGGACCCTGCACTCCGTCACTTCTGCGATGAACAGGGTATGGGTCTCAAATTCCTTCTCTTCTACCACCCTGCCGCTGATCAGAGCGTTCGTTCCCTTCGTCACATAGTACAGGCCGTTCGCCGAGCGCTCCGCATCCTCATATCCGGCGAACTTGTCGGTATCCTTTCCGGACTGGAACCCGAAGTGCTTAAAGGTGTCGAAGACGGCATCCTGGGACAGGACCGACACGTTGAAGACTCCCGTCTTCTTAATCATGTCATGCGTGTAGTTCTTCTTGTTCACAGCGATGGTGATCCGGTTCGGCTCTGCGGTAACCTGCGACGCGGTGTTGATGATGCAGCCGTTGTCCTTGTCCCCGTCCTTCGCGGTGAGGACGAACAGACCGTAACTGAGCTTGAACATCGCCGTCGCATCCATGACCGGCGCATAGGATCCGGCCGTATCCGCAGTCTTGTCCGACTTCGGTGCCGCCGCAACCGGGGTTACTTCTGTCTTCTTCTCGATGGTGGCGTCGATGGCATCGGCAATGGCATCCAGCTGTGAAAGCTGGTCCTCCTTCAGCGCGGACTTGATCGTCAGCGTCTCGTTGAGGATCGTCATCTTTTTGCAGCCTTCCATGAGTTCTCTCATGAGCTTGCCGCTGGTCGGTGCCCAGGAGCCATTCTCAATAATCGCGACGGTACGATTCTGGATGTTGTGCGCGGCGAGGTCATACAGGAAGCTCTCCATCTGCACGAAGATCCCGGCGTTGTAGGTCGTGGACGCAAGCACAAGATGGCTGTAGCGGAATACAGCCGCGACGATCTCGCTCGCAGGCGTGACGGAGACATCAAACATATAAGTCGGAATGCCTTTCTCCCTGAGACGGACCGCGAGGCACTCCGCCGCGTTCTCGGTATGGTGGTAAACTGACGCGTACGCGATCACGACACCGGTCTCCTCCGGCGTGTAGGTCGCCCAATGCTGGTAGATGCTCACGATGTCCGCGATGCCCTTCCTCCACACGAAGCCGTGCAGGGGGCACAGATACTGAATGTCAAGTCCTGACGCCTTCTTCAGGACCGCGCTCACCTGCGTCCCGTACTTGCCGACGATATTCGTGTAATACCTCCTGGCCTCATCCAGGTAATCATGTTCGAAATCGACCTCATCGGCAAACAGCGCCCCGTTCGTGGCACCGAAGGTGCCGAACGCATCCGCAGTGAACAGGACTTTGTTTGTCGTGTCATAGGTCATCATGACCTCCGGCCAGTGGACCATCGGGGCGTTCACAAACGTGAGGGTATGCACACCGCAGCTGAGGGTATCCCCCTCGTTCACGATCTGGCTCATGCCATCCACGTCAAAGGTGAAATACTGTTTCATCATGACGGCAAGCTTCTGATTGCAGACTATCTTCACGTCCGGATAACGCCGCACCAGCTCTTCAAGCGTGGCGCTGTGATCCGGCTCCATATGATGGACGACGATGTAATCCAGGTGCCTTCCGGCGAGCGCGTGCGCAACGTTCTCGAAGAATACGCCGCCGACAGCGGCGTCTACGGTATCAAACAGGACCGTCTTCTCGTCCAGCAGTAAATAGGAGTTGTAAGAAACCCCGCGCGGAACGGAATAGACACCCTCAAACATTGCCAGACGTCTGTCATTCGCACCGACCCAGATCAGGTCATCTGTTACCTTTCTGCAGCAATACATTTTTACCGATCCTTTCTCCGGAACCAGGTCCGGTCTCATTCAGTTACAGGCGTAAAACCATTATATCATGGATGGCATGAGCAGAAAAGACATTTATTCAAACAACTAAAAAGACTCCCCTGCCACAGAGTGGCGGGGGGAGTGTCTCATTCTCCGTCGAAGGCTTCCTTCATTTTCTCACGGAATGACTTCTTTTTCTTTTTGGATTCCTTTTTGGATTCTTCCTGCGCTTCAGCGTCAGCGTTCAGGCTGTTGCCAGTCAGCTCGTCAAACCTGCGCAGCGCTTCTTTTGCCTCCTCACTTAAACGGGTCGGGGTACGGATGGACAGAGTGACATAGTGGTCGCCCCTGATATCTTTGTTGCGCACGCTCGGCACGCCCTTCCCCTTCAGCCGGACTCTTGTTCCTGACTGAGTGCCGGGACGGATGGTATAGATGACGTCCCCGTCCACGGTACGGATTCTCATGTCGCCGCCCAGCGCTGCCTGGGCAAATGAGATCTCCACGTTCGAAAAGATGTCCATGTCCTGGCGGACAAACGCGGGATCGGAGGCGACCCGGACTTCAACCAGAAGATCTCCCCGCGGGCCGCCGTTAAGGCCGGGCTCTCCCTTGCCGCGAATCCGGATACTCTGTCCGTCGTCGATACCGGCCGGGACCGTCACCTCGATGGTCTTGCGGCTGGAGGTGTATCCGGTGCCGGCGCAGTTCGGGCAGCGCTGTTCGATAATCTTCCCCGTGCCGCGGCAGTCCGGGCATGGCTGTGTGCTCTGCATCATGCCGAACAGGCTCTGCTGGCGGATCGTAACCTGCCCTGAGCCCTTACACTTCGGGCAGATCTTCGGAGACGTACCGGGCCTGGCTCCGGTTCCGTGGCAGTTCGTACACTCATCCTTCAGGGTGACTTCCACGTTCCTGGTACACCCCGAGATCGCGTCCGCGAAAGAGATCGAAACGCGGGCGCGGACATTCGCGCCCTGCATCGGCGCGTTGGGGTTGCGCTGCCGCCTTCCTCCTCCGAACAGATCGGAGAATATGTCTCCCATACCACCCATACCGCCAAAGATATCCGAGAAATCGAATCCGCCGGCGTCAAAGCCTCCCTGCTCAAACGCAGCATGGCCAAACTGGTCGTACTGCTGGCGCTTCTGGGGATCGCTCAGAACCGCGTACGCCTCGGATGCTTCCTTGAACTTCTCCGCTGCCGCCGCGTCCCCGGGATTCATATCCGGATGGTACTTCTTGGCGAGTTTCCGGTAAGCCTTCTTCAGGGCGTCATCGTCCGCGTTTTTCTCTACGCCCAGAACCTCGTAGTAGTCTCTCTTGTCTGCCATATTCCTCTCCCATGCGTGCCGGATATCCGGCACAGCGCAAAGAACCGTTCAGAAATCATTCTGCCTGCAGGGTTTCTGAACAGCTCCTGAGGAGCTGTCAGGTAATTACTTTTGCTTCCTGCTGGTAATTTCGTGACAACTCCTAAAGGTCTGCGCGGGATCTCCCGCGCAGACCCGTATGTTTCACTTCTCTCTGATCAGGAGCTTCTCCCGGAGAAGTTCCCGCAATCCTGTCCTGTCAGACTTCCCTGTAGTCGCCGTCGACAACATCGTCATCGGCAGCACCGGATGCTCCCTGCCCGGGGCCCGGCTGCGGACCCGCCTGAGGTCCTGCCTGTCCCTGCTGGGCCTGCTGCTGGTAGAGCTTCTCGAACAGCTTCTGCGCGCTGCTCATCAGCTTTTCCCTGCCGGCCTTGAGCTCATTCACCTGATCATCCGTCAGTTCGTCACCACACTTTGCAATCGACTCCTTGAGGGACTTCAGGTCCGCCTCAACCGCGGCCTTATCGGAAGGATCCAGGGCAGAGCCCGCCTCTTCCATCGCCTTCTCGGTCTGGAACACGATCGCGTCAGCGTCATTCTTCGTATCGATGCCTTCCTTGCGCTTCTTATCCTGCGCTTCGTACTCGGCGGCTTCCTTCACAGCCTTATCGATCTCATCGTCAGACATGTTGGAGCCGGATGTGATGGTGATATGCTGTTCCTTGCCGGTTCCAAGATCCTTCGCGGAGACATTCACGATGCCGTTCGCGTCGATGTCAAATGTGACCTCGATCTGAGGCACGCCCCTCCTTGCCGGCGGAATCCCGTCCAGACGGAACTGGCCGAGGGTCTTGTTGTCACGGGCGAACTGCCTCTCGCCCTGCACCACATGGATGTCAACGGCGGTCTGGTTGTCAGCCGCGGTAGAGAAAATCTGGCTCTTCTTCGTCGGGATCGTGGTGTTGCGCTCGATCAGCTTGGTCGCAACGCCGCCCAGCGTCTCGATCGACAGGGACAGCGGCGTGACATCCAGAAGAAGGATGTCGCCGGCACCCGCGTCACCCGCGAGCTTTCCGCCCTGGATCGCGGCACCGATCGCAACACACTCATCCGGGTTCAGCGTCTTGCTCGGCTCCTTGCCGGTAAGCGCCCTGACCTTATCCTGTACGGCCGGGATACGGGTGGAGCCGCCGACCAGCAGCACCTTCCCGAGCTCGGAGGCGGTGATGCCCGCGTCGGCAAGCGCCTTGCGGACCGGGTCAGCCGTCGCGTCAACCAGGTCACTGGTCAGCTCATCGAACTTCGCCTTCGTCAGATCCATCTCGAAATGCTTCGGGCCGGTCTCATTCGCCGTGATGAACGGCAGATTGATGTTCGTGGTGGTTGCAGAGCTCAGTTCCTTCTTCGCCTTCTCAGCCGCTTCCTTCAGTCTCTGAAGGGCGAGCTTGTCTTTCCCGAGGTCGATGCCTTCCTTGTTCTTAAAATCCTGGATCATGTAGTCCGTGACTCTCTGGTCGAAGTCATCACCACCCAGACGGTTGTTGCCGTTGGTCGCGAGAACCTCGATCACGCCGTCGCCGATCTCGATGATGGACACGTCAAATGTGCCGCCGCCGAGGTCATAAACCATGATCTTCTGCTCTTTCTCATTGTCAAGTCCGTATGCCAGCGCGGCTGCCGTCGGTTCGTTGATGATACGCTTGACATCCAGGCCGGCGATCTTGCCGGCATCCTTCGTCGCCTGCCTCTGAGCGTCATTGAAATACGCCGGGCATGTGATGACCGCTTCCGTCACCTTCTCACCCAGATAGGCTTCCGCGTCGCTCTTCATCTTCTGAAGGATCATCGCGGAGATCTCCTGCGGCGAATACTTCTTGGAATCAATGTCAACTCTGAAATCAGAGCCCATATGTCTCTTGATGGAAGAGA
>ONVT01000329.1 GCA_900321365.1 uncultured Eubacteriales bacterium
GCCGTGAAGAAGTCGGTGGAGCAGGCAGTGGGCAGCGATATTATATTCGGTAAAGGATAACAGATTCTGATCCATTCAATCAGGAGATAAGCTGATCACGCAGCTAAGGCTGTGGGATCGTCGGGAAAAGATGCTGAAATAACAGCATCTGTGACGAGAGACAGGAAAGAGGAAAGGCGCAGGATATGGCGAAAGGAACAATTAAGAAGGTGTCCGGGCCGCTTGTCGTGGCGACAGGCATGCGCGACGCGAACATGTTCGACGTGTGCCGTGTCTCGGACAGGAGACTGATCGGAGAAGTCATCGAGATCCATGGGGACGAGGCGTCCGTTCAGGTCTATGAGGAGACGGCGGGACTGGCTCCGGGCGAGCCGGTGGAGTCGACGGGCGCGCCGCTGAGCGTGGAACTTGGTCCAGGACTGATCGGAAGCATCTACGACGGCATCCAGAGACCGCTGGTCGATATCATGCAGCAGACGAACTCGAACCTGCTGGCGAGAGGTATCGAAGTCCCGGCGCTCAGCCGTGAGAAGGTATGGCATTTCGTGCCGGTTGCGAAGGAAGGCGACCGCGTCGTCGGCGGCGACATCCTGGGAACTGTGCAGGAGACCCACATCATCACCCAGAAGATTATGGTGCCGCCTCACACGGAGGGCGTGCTGAAGTCGATCAAAGAGGGAGACTTCAAGGTGACCGACACGGTAGCGGTCCTGACGAAGGACGACGGCGAAGACTTCGAGATCACCCTGATCCAGAAGTGGCCGGTGCGCCGCGAGCGCCCTTACGCGAAGAAGCTTGCGCCTGACATGCCGCTGATCACCGGACAGAGAGTCATTGACGCCCTGTTCCCGATCGCCAAAGGCGGCGTCGCCGCGATCCCGGGGCCATTTGGCTCGGGTAAGACGGTCGTCCAGCATCAGCTGGCAAAATGGGCGGAAGCCGACGTCGTCGTCTATATCGGCTGCGGTGAGCGCGGCAATGAGATGACCGACGTTCTGAACGAGTTCCCGGAGCTGAAGGACCCGAAGTCCGGCTACTCCCTGATGGAGCGGACCGTCCTGATTGCGAACACCTCCGACATGCCGGTTGCCGCCCGTGAGGCGTCGATTTACACCGGGATTACGATTGCGGAGTATTTCCGCGACATGGGTTATTCGGTGGCCCTGATGGCGGACTCCACCTCCCGCTGGGCAGAGGCTCTCCGTGAGATGAGCGGACGTCTGGAGGAAATGCCGGGCGAGGAAGGCTACCCCGCCTACCTGTCGTCGCGTCTGGCGCAGTTCTACGAGAGAGCCGGACACGTGGTGACGCTCGGATCCGACGAAAGAGTCGGCAGCCTGAGCGCGATCGGAGCCGTTTCGCCCGCAGGCGGTGACATTTCCGAGCCCGTCTCCCAGGCGACCCTGCGTATCGTCAAGGTCTTCTGGAGACTGGATTCGTCTCTTGCCTACCAGAGGCATTTCCCCGCGATCAACTGGCTCAGCTCCTATTCGCTGTACCTGGATTCGCTCGGCAAATGGTTCGATGACCAGACTGACGGTGAGTGGATGAAGCTCAGGGGCCAGATGATGAGAATCCTCCAGCAGGAGAGTGAGCTCAATGAGATGGTCCAGCTGGTCGGTATGGACGCGCTGTCCGCCCCGGACCGCCTGACCATGGAGGCCGCGCGCTCGATTCGTGAGGACTTCCTGAACCAGAACGCGTTCATGGATTCCGATACCTACACGACGCTGGAGAAGCAGCATCTGATGATGAAGCTCATCCTTGCGTATCACGACAAGGGCAATGAAGCGCTCAAGGGCGGCGTCGGAATCGAATCTCTGGTGAAGCTGGAATGCCGCGAAGATATCGGCAGATACAAATACACCGATGTATCGAAGATCCACGATGAGTACGACCGGATCATGAAGAACCTCGACGATGAGATCCGCAGTGCTCTCGACCAGGCACACGAGTAAGGGGGCTTTAGTTATGGCAAAGGAATACAGAACCATTCAGGAAGTTGCCGGCCCTCTGATGATGGTGCGCGGCGTGGAAGGCGTTGCGTACGATGAGCTCGGCGAGATCGAGCTGGAGAGCGGCGAGAAGAGA
>ONVT01000327.1 GCA_900321365.1 uncultured Eubacteriales bacterium
TCATTCATCACACCTGCGCTGCCTCTTTCTGCGCAAGCTTCAGATCATGCTCTGCCATCAGCGCGACGAGCTGCTCGTAGCTTGTCTTGAGCGGATCCCAGCCGAGCTTCGTCTTCGCCTTGGTCGGATTTCCCCAGAGGTTAACGACATCCGTCGGGCGGAACCACTGCGGGTTCACGCAGACCAGCATCTTTCCGGTTTTCTTGTCGTAGCCCTTCTCATCAAGTCCGCTGCCCTTCCATTCAAGCTCGATCCCGTCATGCGCAAATGCCAGCGTCGTAAACTCCCTCACGGTGTGCTGCACGCCAGTCGCGATGACATAGTCGTCCGGCTCATCCTGCTGCAGGATCAGCCACATGCACTCCACATAGTCCTTCGCGTATCCCCAGTCACGCAGAGAGTCCAGGTTGCCCAGCTCCAGATGATCCTGCAGACCGCAGGCAATCCGCCCTGCCGCCAGAGTGATCTTGCGCGTAACAAAGTTGTCTCCTCTGCGCTCGGACTCATGATTGAAGAGGATCCCATTGCAGGCAAAGATCCCATAGGCTTCTCGGTACTCTCTGATCATCCAGAAGCCATACTGTTTCGCGACCGCATACGGACTGTAGGGATGGAACGGGGTATTCTCATCCTGTGGGCACTCCTCAACTTTTCCGTAGAGCTCCGACGTAGACGCCTGATACACTCTTGTCTTCTTCTCCAGACCGAGGATGTGAACCGCCTCCAGAATACGCAGCACGCCGAGCGCGTCGACATCGCCCGTATACTCCGCGGCATGAAAACTCACCTGCACATGGGACTGCGCCGCCAGATTGTAGATCTCGTCCGGCTCCACCGCCTTCACCACGCGGATGATGCTGGTGGAATCCGACAGGTCGCCCTCGTGGATATGAAGCTTATTCTCCGCAAGCAGATGGTCGATCCGTGCAGTCGTGGAAACCGAGGAGCGCCGGATAATGCCATGCACCTCATAGCCCTTCTCCAGCAGAAACTCCGCCAGATACGATCCATCCTGCCCGGTGATTCCAGTAATTAACGCCTTCTTCATATTCCTTGTATCCTCCATCTTTTTTTTGCCCCGCTGCGCGGTGATAAGCTGAGCTGGCGTAAACTTCGCCGCGGCTTGCTGATTCTTTACGCCTGTTCCAACTTCTCGAGGAAACGCCAGGCCTACGAATACTGTGTTTCCTCTGCTTTTCTACGCCCTTTATCAAAAAGCAAGTATCGCAAATGGCGCAGATATTAAGCAAGACGCGGCGAAGTCTACGCCTTATGAAGTTTCTTCCCGCGATAACTGGCGTAAAATATACCTGAGTTCATGAATATCTGCGCATCATGAACTATAAAAACACTTATGGTGCTACAATCCTACCTCATGAACTATAGAAACACCTACGGTGCTACAGCCCCAGCTTCCCGCGAATCACTCCCTGCAGTTCCTGCAGTCTGGTTTCCGCCGCGTCCCGGTCGGATCCCTTCACACTGTAATAAATCTTGATCTTCGGCTCCGTACCGGAAGGACGAACCGCGATCCAGGAGCCATCCCCTAGCATGTAACGCAGTACATTCGACTTCGGCAGGAGACCAAAGATTCCTGTATCCACATCCTGCTCATAGTCTACCACCTTTTTCAATTCCGTAAAGGGACTCCCTTCCCGCCGCAGCTGAGCCATCATACCAGCAATCCGCTCTAGGCCATCCTTGCCCTTCAATGTAAAACTGTCCAGAGCATCTCTGTAGTAGCCATATTCCCGGTAGATCTCTTCAAGTCTGTCCACCAGGGTCATTCCCTGTGCCTTGTACATAGCCGCCATCTCGCAGATCAGGAGAGAAGACACCACCGCGTCCTTGTCCCTCGCATGTGTCCCGGCAAGATACCCATATGATTCCTCATATCCAAAGAGGAAATCATAGTCACAGACAATATCTTTAGAATCAAAGCCAGCAGATGATGAGTTCTTTCTTCCTGATCCGGTACAAACTGAATCCGAATTCTCCATACCAGATTTATCAGATTTCTCTAACGTCCTCCTTCGATTTTTCGCCGCCTCAAACTGCGTTATCTTTTCCCCAATAAACTTAAACCCTGTCAGCGTATCGAACACCGTGATTCCATGCTTCCGCGCGATCTCCGCTCCCAGTTCAGACGTAACCACAGTCTTGACCACCGCCGGTTTCTTCCCGGTCAGATCTGTATTCGCGATGACATAGTCCATCAGAAGGGCTCCGATCTGGTTGCCGGTCATCAGCTGATATGAACCAACATGTCGAACTGCAACGCCCACACGGTCACAGTCCGGATCGGTCCCAAGCACCAGATCCGCA
>ONVT01000321.1 GCA_900321365.1 uncultured Eubacteriales bacterium
ATTCACAGCTCCTGACTGCCTTCCGGAGTCACGTCAAACAAAGCCTGCACAAATGCCTCCGCGTCGAACTTCTGCAGATCCTCGATCTTCTCACCGACGCCAATATACTTGACCGGGATCCCGAGTTCGGAATGAATCGCGGCGGCGATCCCTCCCTTTGCCGTACCGTCCAGCTTCGTGAGAATGATCCCGGAAACCGGCGTGACCGCCTGGAATTCCCTTGCCTGAGCCAGGGCGTTCTGCCCGGTTGTGCCGTCCAGGACGACCAGGGTCTCCCGGAACGCTTCCGGGTATTCCCTGTCGATGATCCGGTTGATCTTTCCCAGCTCATTCATCAGGTTCTTCTTGTTGTGGAGGCGTCCCGCCGTGTCGATGATCAGGATATCCGCGTTTCTGGATTTCGCGGACGCGATCGCGTCATAGACGATCGAACCGGGATCGGAACCCTCCTGACCGGAAATGATCGGAACCCCGGCACGGTTTGCCCACTCGGTCAGCTGTTCTCCCGCCGCCGCGCGGAACGTGTCCGCCGCGGCCAGGATAACGCTCTTCCCCTGGTCTTTCAGGATTCCGGCAAGCTTGCCGATACTGGTCGTCTTCCCGACGCCGTTGACGCCGACAATCAGGACGACACTCTTCCTGTTTTCAAACTCATAATCCGTCTCGCCGACGCTCAGCTGGTCGCGGATGGACTCCATGAGAAGCTCACGGCACTCCTGCGGATCCGAGATCCTGCGTTCCTTCACTTTTTCCTTCAGGTCATCGATGATGTCTGTCGTCGCCTTGATTCCTACGTCGCCCATGATGAGAATCTCTTCGATCTCCTCATAGAAGTCGTCATCGATCTTTGAATACCCGGAAAACACGGAATCAAATCCGGATACGATGCTGCTTCTTGTCTTGGACAGTCCCGCCGCCAGGCGCCGGAAAAAGCCTTTCTTTTCCTTTTCAACAGACATACTCATTCTCCTTATAAACGCCGGTTTTATCTGACTCACCTGTTCTCGGCATCATGACTCCGTCACCGGCTTCGCCGGTGCCACCTCATGCCCAAGGATGCGAATCCAGTCGCATCACGTCAGCTCACTCTCGACAAGGTCAACCGACACGAGGGCGGACACGCCCCTCTCCTGCATCGTGATTCCGTAGAGACGGTCGCACGAGGACATGGAGCCTCTCCGGTGCGTGATCACGATGAACTGCGTGTGCTTCGTCAGCTTGTGCAGGTACTTCGCGAAACGGTCGACATTCGCCTCGTCCAGGGCCGACTCGATTTCGTCGAGAAGGCAGAACGGAGAAGGCTTCAGGTTCTGGATCGCGAACAGCAGCGCAATCGCCGTCAGGCTCTTCTCTCCTCCGGAGAGCTGCAGCATATTCTGGAGCTTCTTGCCGGGGGGCTGGGCGATCACACGGATTCCCGCGTCAAGGATATCCTCATCCTCCACCAGCTCCAGCGTTCCCTTGCCGCCTCCAAACAGTTCGCGGAAGGTATGATCGAACTCTGCCCTCATCCGCTCGAACTGTTCACGGAACTGCAGCCGCATGCTCCCGTCCAGCTGGTCGATGATCTTTTTCAGATCCTCCGCGCTCTTCACGAGATCCTCATGCTGCGCAGTCAGGAATTCATAGCGCTCCGAAACCTCCTTGTACTGCTCGATCGCGCCTACATTCACATTCCCGAGGGCCTTGATCTCGCGGCGGAGGTCGGCAAGACGCTTCTTCAGGGATGTCACGGATCCCGGATCTTCCCTGCGGAGCTCCTGGCACTGAACCGGCGTCAGGTCATATTCCTCCCAGAGGTACTCGATGCTCTTCTCCTGGCTCTCCTCCAGCTTCTTCCACTGTTCCTCAAGCCGGAAAGTTTCGCGGTCAAGCCGGCTGATCTCCGAGGACAGCTCCTCCCTTCTGTCAAAGAAGGACTTCCTCTGCGTCAGCTTCTCTTCCTTTTCCGAAGAAAGTGTTTCCACCTTTTCGCCAAGTTCTTTCTCGCTTTCCTTTGTCTGAGCGATCAGATCCCTCAGCTCCAGAATCTGAGAGCGTTTCTCTTCCTTCTCCTGCCGGATGCTCTCGATCCTTCCCTGAATCTCTTCCTCCTCGCGGCTGCGGCTGTCCACTTCCTCGCCGAGGCGGGTCAGGTTCTGGGAAATGAAATTCATTTCCTGCGACAGGCCTGCCGTTTTCACACGAATCTTTGACAGATTTTCCTCCGCAAGGGAGAGTTCTCCGGTCAGCGCATCCAGCTTCCCGGACATCTCCCCGATCCGCTCCTGTTCCTCTTTCTCGGAGGCATCGCTCTTCTCAAGGTCAGCACCGCTGAGCGCTTTCTCGCCTTCGAGCTTCTTCCGGTCCTGTGCTATCTGCTCCCTCTGCGTGGCGATCTGGTCGCGGGCGGACCTGGTATCCTGCATCCGTCCGGAGAGATCCTTCATCTGCCGGTCAAGAGAGGAAAGCTCATATTCATTTTTCTGCATCAGGCCGGACAGAGCGGCAATCTCATCCCTGAGGCGGTTGCGCTTCGTATGATCGTCTTCCACCTTCTGGTCCAGCTCGTCGAGCTGTTTCTTCATCCGCTCCAGCTTTTTCTTCGCGTCGTCGATCTCACGTCTTCTTCCCAGAAGGTTGCTGTTGTTTTTAAATGCGCCCCCGGTCATGGATCCGCCGGGGCTGATCAGCTCACCGTCCAGCGTCACGAGACGCAGGCTGTAGCGGTATGCCCTGGCGATCTCAACCGCACGGTCGATGTTCTCCACTACGATGGTGCGTCCGAGGAGGTTCTGCACGAGATCGGCAAACCTGTCCTCGTATGTCACGATATCCGAAGCCAGCCCGATCACACCTCTCTCGTCCAGAACCTGCTTCTCTCTGAGCTGACGGCTGTTCTTCATCGCAGTCAGGGGAAGGAAGGTTGCGCGTCCGAAGCGGTTCTCCTTCAGGAAGGAGATCATCTGCTTCGCTGTCTTCTCGTTGTCGGTGACAATATTCTGGATGTTTCCGCCCAGAGCGGTTTCCACTGCAAGCTCATACTTCTTCGAGGTCTGGATCAGATCCGCGACAACCCCGAGGATTCCGGGAACGCGCCCCTTCTGCTCCATCACCCGGCGGATGGAACCGCTGTAGCCTTCATAGCGCTCCGTAATCGCGCGGAGCGTGTCAAACCGCGAGGACTCTCTCTGATAATCCTCGCGGAGCTTTGAAAGACGGTCAGACCCGTCGAGGAAGCTCCGGTGCACTTCTTCAAGCCGCTCAGACAGCCGCACACTTCTTTCCTGGAGGGATTCCGACTGCTTTTTCTCATCCTGAAGGCGCTGGTCCAGCTCGTCTTTGTTCTGGTTCTGCGAGCGCTCCTCACTGAGAAGCGTCAGCTCACGGCTGTTCAGATCGGCCTCCCGGAGGGCGATCTGCTCGATCATCGTGGAGGCTCTCTGGCGTCCGGTCTGAATCTCGGTCCGCTCATTCAGGATCCGGATGATCCTCTCCTTGCCGGCGTCGATCTGCGCATTTACATCCGTGATCTTCTCATTCAGGCCGCGGACGGTTTCCTCCGCACCTGCGCGCTCCTCTTCACAGCTCTGAATCTCCGTTAGCAGGGCCTGCCTGCGCTGAGTGGAGGATTCAATCTGTTCTTTTCTCTGGGTGATCTCATTTTTCAGACGCTGGGAGCGCAGACGCAGCTCTTCATCACCCGCCTCAAGAGAGCGGATCTGATCCTCGGCCAGGTCGATCGCACCCGCGTGCTCCTGCCTTCTGAGACGGACTGCGGACAATTCTTCATTTGCGCCGATCAGGGAACTGTCAATGCCGCGAATCTCTTCATCGAGTTCCTCATAACGGCTCTTCGCACCCTCCAGCTGCGCCTGAATGTCGTCCTGTTCCTTCCGGGCGTTTTCGAGCTTTTCCTTTGCGCGGCTCAGGTTCTCCTCAAATCGGTCATTTTCGATGAGAAACAGATTCACATCGACGATCTTCATCTCATCGCGCCGGGCCAGATAGATCTTCGCCGTCTCACTCTGCTCCTTCAGCGGGCCGACCTGACGCTCCAGCTCGCTCAGGATATCGTTCACGCGTACCAGGTTCGCCTGCTCACTGTCAAGCTTTTTCACGGCAGCCATCTTGCGGTGCTTGTATTTGACGATTCCGGCAGCTTCGTCAAACAGCTCCCTGCGCTCATCGGGCTTGCCGTTCAGGATCTTCTCTACCTGGCCCTGCCCGATCAGGGAATAACCCTCCTTGCCGATGCCGGTGTCAAAAAACAGCTCCTGGATATCCTTCATCCGGACAGCCGTCCCGTTGATCAGATATTCTGACTCGCCGGACCTGTACAGGCGTCTCGCGACCGTAACCTCCTCATAATCGATCGGGAGCGCATGATCCGCATTGTCCAGGGTGATCGCGACATAAGCATAGCTCATCGGCCGGCGCTGCACAGTGCCGGAGAAAATGACATCCTGCATGGAGCCTCCGCGCAGCTGCTTTGCAGACTGCTCGCCGAGCACCCAGCGGATCGCGTCGGATACATTGGACTTGCCCGAACCGTTCGGGCCCACTACGCCTGTGATTCCATTGTGGAACTGAAGTACAATCTTATTCGCAAAGGACTTGAAGCCCTGCAGTTCCAGACTCTTAAGATACATGTATTCCTCTTTGCCTTAACTCGATCAGTGCCTTGTAGGCAGCTTCCATCTCAGCGCCTTTCTTGGTGCTGCCGCCGCCCTCTCCCAGCGGCATCTCTCCTATGGAAACAGCCACCGTAAAATGTTTATCATGATCCGGTCCTTCTTCTCTGACGACCTCGTAGATCAGCTCCTCGAGAGGAAACTCTCTCTGGGCGACCTCCTGCAGGATCGTCTTACTGTCGTAGAACAGTGCCTTGTGTTCGATGTCATTCAGAATAAACCGCCGGATGAAGTCGTCTGCCTGATCGAGTCCCCTGTCAAGATAGACCGCGCCGATCAGAGCCTCAAGGGCATCCGAAATGATGGAATTGCGGCTCCTTCCCCCCGTATGTTCCTCGCCTTTTCCGAGGAGAAGGTATTGCGGAAGGCCGAGCTGCCTCGCGCACAGGGCAAGCGTCGGCTCGCATACAATACTCGCTCTGAGCCTGGTCAGATTTCCCTCCGGCATATCCGGATACTGGACATACAAATACCTGGAGCTCACAAGCTCCAGTACCGCATCTCCAAGAAATTCAAGCCGCTCATTATCCCCGCCTCCCTGTACCTTGTGTTCGTTGGCATAGGAGCTGTGGCTGAGCGCCTGCAGCAGAAGGGACGGATCCTTAAATGAGATGCCGATGATCTCCTCCAGGTCCCTGATTCTGTCGTCCATCTGTTGTAATTGTCTCCCTCTTAATTAGTGGCGCTTTTGATTGCCTCTACGGCGTCCCCGACCGTCACGATCGTCTCCGCCGCCTCGGTCGGAATCTGGATATTGAACTCTTCCTCCACCGCCATGATAATCTGAAATACATCCAGGCTGTCCGCCCCCAGATCATCCTTAAATGTTGTCTCCATGGTAATCTCGTCCAGATCCACACTCAGCACATCCGCA
>ONVT01000320.1 GCA_900321365.1 uncultured Eubacteriales bacterium
ATGTTCTCTCCTGTATATATTCTGTATATATTCGTTTTTCAGCCTGTCGCGAACGGCAGTTATTCTGTCTGCGGATCAGGCACTTCAAGAATTGCCGATCGTTACGGAAGAATCATCCCCGGTTCTTCTGATATCAAGGTATGCGGCATACCGGGCAAATGCAGTTGGTATAGAGTACTCTTTCTCTATCTTTTTGATCTCAACCGGCAGATATTCGAATCTGTCTTCTATATTCTCCCCTGCCTCACCAGGTTCACCCGGAAGCTGACTGCGTCCTGCCTGCTCTGCCCTCTCTTCCTCGTCGGCTTCACTCTGAAGCAATCCATATCCGGTCTCTTCCATCTCCTCCACGAGAACCAGATAGCCTGTCATGTGCCACTCGACATGGGTAAACACATGCTTTGCCGAAGGCAGTGGCCGGATTCTGACCGCTGACACACCAATCTTCCCGGCCAGGGAAAGCACCTGATCCTGCGTCAGATGGCCATCGGCGTTCGGTAACTCCCACATACCGGCGAGAAGACCGCTGTGCGGCCTTTTCCGGATCAGGGCTCGTGAAGTATCCCGGATCACAAGGATCGTCTTTTGTTCGATCCTCCTGGCCTTCTTCTTTTTCCTCACCGGGATGGAACCAGTCAGCCCCTTCTCTTTTGCTGCGCACAACTCCCTGACGGGACATCCGCCGCAGACAGGATCCCCGTTTGGCAGGCAGACCACTGCTCCGAGTTCCATAAGCGCCTGGTTGAAGTCCCCGGGAAGGACAGTCTCCCTCTCCCTTTCGAGAAATGAGCGGATCAGATCCTCGACCTCCGCCTTTACTCCGGGCTCATCTACGCAGCATTCAAGCGCCGCAGTCCGTGAGATGACGCGGAGGACATTTCCATCCACCGCAGGAGAGGGAAGAGAAAAAGCAATGGACGCAATGGCACCGGCTGTGTAGGAGCCGATTCCCGGGAGGCTTTTCAGTGTCTTCTCATCGGAAGGCATCTCACCTCCATGCTGCTCCAGGATAATCTGTGCAGCCTTTCTCAGGTTGCGCGCCCGGCTGTAGTAACCGAGCCCTTCCCAGAGCTTCAGAAGCCGATCCTCCTGACACTGCGCAAGACTCCGGATATCAGGAAGCTCCATGACAAACCGATGAAAATACGGCTTGACTGCTTCCACGCGGGTCTGCTGAAGCATGATCTCACTGACCCAAACATAGTAAGGCAGCGGATCCCTTCTCCACTCCAGGTCCCGGCGATTTTCTCCGTACCAGGAAAGGAGCGGCCTGCAGATCCGCTGCAAGGATTCACTCTCCTGTATTCTATCAGAAATCATTGATTATTCAAGTCCAACAGCAGGTCATACAGCGTTTCCGGACGGATCGGTTTGGCAATATGCCCTGTCATACCGGCTCTCGAAGCCCTTCGGACATCCTCCGTCTCCACATCCGCGCTCAGGGCATAGATGGGAATTGACCCGGCGTCCTCACGATCCATGGAACGGATCTCAGAGGCGGCTTCATATCCGTTCATGATGGGCATGCGAAGATCCATCAGGATCACCTGGAAAGTCCCCTTCGGCTCCCGCGCAAACACATCGACAGCCTGCTGTCCGTCGGTGACACAGTCGCAGATGACCCCTTTTCTGGAAAGGATCGTGCGTACGACCTCCATGTTCATGTCACTGTCCTCGGCAATCAGTACGCGCATCCCCTCAAGAGAGCTGTAATCCTTCTCGGACTCCACGTTCTCTTTGCTCTCGCCGACCCTCACGTCGATGGGGAGGAAGGCACTGATTACCGTTCCCCGGCCCTCTTCTGAACGAATCTCTATGAATCCGCCCATCTGTTCCACATTGTTTCGGACTATTGTAAGCCCGAGCCCGGTTCCCTCCTGGGCGCCCAGGTGGAGCGGATCCGGATGCTCCTGGACAAAAGGCTCGAACATAATCTTCTGGAAATCCTTGCTGATGCCGACGCCAGTGTCACTGACACAAATCCTGAAATTGCATCCGTTATTGCGCTCTGCCAGATGCTCGATGTCAAGACTGACATGTCCACCCTGCGGTGTAAACTTTACCGCATTCGTAAGGAGGTTCAGGATGATCCTCTGCAGCTTCATCTGGTCGACCCGGATCGGAAGGCTGCCGTCTTCGATTGAGCAGGAAAAATGAACCCGCTTCTTGCGCGCGGTTTCACTCACGGACGCGATCACGCTCTGTGTTATCTTGTCAAATGTCGTCGGAACCGGGTTGATCCTTGTCTTTCCGCTGATGATCCTGGACACATCCAGGGTATCGCTGACCAGGCCGGTCAGAAGCATCCCGGAGGAACGGATTTTCTCCAGGTAATCCGTACGCTTTGCCTCGTCCTTCTCACTCAGGGCAAGGTCCGTGTATCCGATGATGCTGACCAGAGGGGTTCTGAGGTCATGGCTGACCGAGGAGAGGAACTGACCTATCGCGCTTGACTGGGACTCCGCCTTGCGGCGCCTGATCTCGGCATCTGAGAGCCGCTTCTGGCTTCTGACCAGGCTGCCCAGCCTCTGCCGGTCAACGATCAGCAGAACCAGGATAATAAGCAGCAGCAGGATCACCACGATAACCGGCCTCAGAATGAAAGCATTCTCCTCCCAGAACCCCTTTTTGTCATTGACATAGAAGGTTTCGGCGGGAAGGTCGGACTTGCTGATGCCGTAACGCTTGAGCAGGGATGCGTCAAACAGATAATGTCCCTCCATATCTTCGACGTTCATCTTCGACATGTCCGCGCCGTCCAGTACATCCATCACGATATCCGCGGTGCGTGCCCCTGCTTCCTCATAGGATCCTCCGCAGCCGCCCAGCACGCCCATGCCGACGCCTCCCTGATCCGGTCTGAACAGGGGATCCTCCGTGAGATCGGTCAGAAAATGATAGGACTCCTCCGTTCCATAGATATGCCCGTCCTTATCCTGTGTGAAATTCAGGCAGAGCAGAATCGTATCATCCCCGCAGGAGGAGATCTTCTCCACGATCTCGTCCCGGGTAAGCTCCATCATGTCCAGAAGCTCATAATCCAGATCGATTCTGTTCTCGATATCCAGAAACTGCTCGGACAGAGCCAGGCCCGTCAGGGAATGATCCGAGATTCCCACCACACGCGTTGCCTCCGGGTACAGTTTCTTCGCAAGATCCACGGTCTCATCGCCAAAGGAATTCTCATAGATACCCGTGATGAGCGGATCCTGAGCCGTCTCTTCTGCCCTCTCCCTGGAATTGATGTTGTTGAAAATGACAGGTATTCCGGCGAAACTGCTTTCCCTGTGCTTCATGACATAGTCAAGCGCGTCGTCATCCACCGCTATGACCGCATCATAGTTTTCTTTCTCCTGAAGCAGGGCGATATGCTCTTCAGTGATCTCCTCGGAACGAATCTTGTCGATGTTCTTGGTGTCCATAAACACAAGATCCAGCCGGACAGAAGGATCCATGCGGTTCACAAGCCCGCGGTAGATATCCCCCTCTACCTGCCAGCTGGGCGTGTAGGAGAACAGAACCAGCACATGCTTTGGCTGCGTACCTGCTCCGGAAGCTCTTTCCGTCCCGGTTTCCGGCTCCGTCTCTGATACAGCCGCCAGTTCTCCTGCTTCATCCGCCAGCGTCCCGGACGAGTTTTTTTCTGCCTCTGTCTCTGATACGGCTTTCCGCTCCCCGGCCTCATCCGCCAGCGTCCCGGACCCATAACAAGACACGGGAAGAACCATCAAAAAAAACAGCAGTCCTGCGGCCAGTTTCCTGTGGAAACCGGCTGCAGGGCTCCTGCCATGATCTCGATTTAACATTCTTTTTCCGGTCAGCATAAACCTGCTCCTTCATGAACTGCCCGTCACCTGCATGCAGCAGAATACGGCGTCGGTTCAGAAACCGCTTTTATTATAGCAGGTTTATGGTTGCATGGCAACAGAGAGAACGAACATATGTTTCATCGACGGTGGATCGTTGTTTCAGGTCAGGCAAGTTTCTGAACCGAGCCTCCCTCAAGCAGGTGTCCCTCGATCAGGCACTTCTCAATCAGGGTAGTCTTCGGCGTCTCGATCAGTGCGATCAGTTCCTTCGCGGCCTTCTCACCGATCTCCTTTGTATCCTGTTTCAGCGTAGTCAGCTTCGGATACAGGGCCTGGGACATGGGAATACCGTCGTATCCCACAATCGAGATATCCTCCGGAATGCGCAGCCCTGCCTCCTGCACCGCGTGATAAGCGCCGACCGCCGAATAATCATCCGGGGTGAATACGCAGGTCGGCCGGTCCTTCAGCTGCAGGAGCTCTTCCATTCTCCGCATGGTCATCTCGTCGTCGCGGTATCTGGACTTCAGGATATATGCGTCCGGGGCGCTGATTCCATGGAAATACAATGTCCTGTGAAAGCTGGAAACTCTGTCCCGGGTCACAGAATTTTCATCTCCGTGGATATACGCGATCTTCTTATGCCCCATTCCGCAGACATAGTCGACAAGGTCTCTCATTCCTTTGACATTGTCGGAAACGATCGCGATCCTCCCGTCGAAGGTGAAGTCAATGGTGACTACCGGAAGGCTTGAGCGCACCAGCTCGAGAACCTCCGGCGTGGTAAAATCAATATTCGCGATTACTACGCCATCCAGCCCCCTGTACCGGCAATGTTCATAGTAACTCATCCTTCGGTTCGCAACCATGTTCATCGAGGTAAAAGTGATATCATATCCCCGGTTTTCCGCCGTCACCTTGAAGCTGTCAAGAATCGCGGCAAAATAATCGTGTGTCAGGCCGCTGTGCAGATTATCCGAAAAGAGAATCCCGAGGTCATAGGTTCTGTTTGTCTTCAATGCACGGGCAGAGGAATTCGGGAAATACCCCATTTCTTTTGCGACTGCCTGGATATGCTCTTTCTTCTGCTTACCGATATCGCTGTAATCATTGAGTGCCTTACTGACAGTCGCCACTGATACATTGCACCTGTCGGCGATATCCTTCATCGAAACCATAGCAGTCCTCCTCATCACAGATGTCACAGATGTTGGTTTTCCGGCATCTCTCCTCGACGATCCCACGGTGTTTGCTTCGTGACAGTTCCTTAATGACTGTCGTGCCGAACGACACTGCAGGTCAGACCGGTTTGCTACGAAAACAATTTCGTTAAAGAACTCTCCTTTCGAGCCTGTGAAAACGTTTTCGTAGCGCTATTATAACGTAATGTTTCGCAAAAAATCAACGGACTGTCTATTAAATAATCTTTTCCCGCAAACGATTTGACACTTTACACAGTTTTCGTCCCGAAATTTTGGTGATATTTCACAGTATTTCTGCGGGAAAATCGATTGCTTTTCTGTAGAATTCAGATTATACTGCAAATATAGTGCTACTTAAACGTTTTCCTAAATTTCCCTCAAAAAGGAGAATCTTCCATGCGATACGGATACTTTGATGATGCCGCACGTGAATACGTCATCACGACACCAAAGACACCACTTCCCTGGATCAACTATCTGGGGTGCAATGACTTCTTTTCAATCGTTTCCAACACCTGTGGCGGCTACAGCTTTTACAAGGATGCCAAGATGCTCCGAATTACTCGTTACCGCTACAACAATGTCCCCTATGATTCCAACGGAAAGTATTATTATATTGCAGACGAGGACCAGGTATGGAATCCCGGCTGGCAGCCGACTCAGACTGAACTCGATTCCTACCAGTGTCACCACGGGATCGGATACACGCGTTTCCTGTCTTCCAAAAACGGCCTCAGCGCCGATCTTCTGAACTTTGTTCCTCTGAATGATACCTGCGAGATCAACTGCCTGACTCTGAAGAACGACAGCAGCAAAACAAAAAACTTCAAGGTCTATTCCTATGTGGAATTCTGTCTCTGGAACGCGCTGGACGACATGACCAACTACCAGAGAAACCTTTCAACAGGAGAAGTCGAGGTCGTCGGATCGACGATCTTCCATAAGACGGAATACAGGGAGCGCAGAAACCATTATTCCTACTTCTCTGTCAATGAGAAGGTCTCCGCTTTTGACACTTCCCGCGATGCCTTTATCGGAACCTACCGGCCCTCTTCGAATCCGGAGGCAGTCGAGAACGGCGGATGCACGAATTCCATAGCCAGCGGCTGGTATCCGATCGCTGCACATCAGCTTGATGTCACACTCGCTCCAGGCCAGGAGAAAACCTTTGTCTTCGTCCTCGGTTACGCCGAGAATCCGAATGACCGGAAATGGGAAGCGCCTAACGTTATCAACAAGGCTCCCGCAGATGAGCTTCTGAAAAAATACCAGACAAAGGAGGATGTCGGGAAGGCGTTCGATGAGCTGAAGGATTACTGGTCTCATCTTCTGTCGATTTACAGCGTCAGCAGCAACGACGAGAAGGTCAACCGGATGGTCAACATCTGGAACCAGTACCAGTGTATGGTGACCTTTAACATGTCCCGTTCCACCTCCTATTATGAGTCCGGTATCGGCCGCGGCATGGGATTCCGTGATTCCAACCAGGATCTTCTGGGCTTCGTGCATCTGATTCCCGAGAAGGCACGTGAGAGAATCATCGATATAGCCTCGACGCAGTTTGCGGACGGCTCCGCCTACCACCAGTACCAGCCGCTCACCAAGAGGGGCAATTCCGACATCGGATCCGGCTTCAACGACGACCCGCTTTGGCTCATCGCGGGAACCGCTGCCTATATCAAGGAAACAGGTGACTTCTCGATTTTAGATGAGCCGGTACCCTTCGACAATGACGAGTCCACGAAAGTCCCTCTGTTTGAACACCTGACGAGGTCATTTGACTACATCGTATCCCACAAGGGTCCACATGGCCTGCCCCTGATCGGACGCGCAGACTGGAATGACTGCCTGAATCTGAACTGCTTCTCCGATACGCCCGGGGAATCCTTCCAGACCAGCGGGCCCAGTGAGGGTCCGGTTGCCGAGTCCGTGTTTATTGCCGGGATGTTCGTCCGCTACGGAGAGGAATACCGTCAGATGTGTCTGCACCGCGGTCTTAAGGAGAAGGCGGCCGAGGCTGAGGCGGAAGTGAAAAAAATGTATGATGTTGCCCTGGATGCCGGCTGGGACGGAGAATGGTTCGTCCGCGCGTATGACGCAAACGGGGAAAAGATCGGTTCTCATGAATGTGAGGAAGGAAGGATTTTCATCGAACCCCAGGGATTCTGCGTACTTGCCGGAATCGGCGTAGAGGAAGGAAAAGCACAGCAGGCTCTTGCTTCGGTTGAGAAGTATCTGGATACGAAATACGGAATCATGATCCTTCAGCCGTGCTACACGCACTATTACCTGAATCTTGGCGAGATTTCCTCCTATCCGCCCGGTTATAAGGAGAATGGCGGCATATTCTGCCACAACAATCCATGGGTCTCGATCGCGGAGACAGTCTGCGGGCACGGCGACAGGGCATTTGAGATTTATCGGAAAACCTGCCCGGCGTACATCGAGGAGATCTCTGAAATACACTGCACGGAGCCTTATGTATACAGCCAGATGGTGGCCGGAAAAGATGCGAAGTTCTTCGGCCAGGGAAAGAACAGCTGGCTGACCGGGACCGCCGCATGGACATTCGTGAACATCTCGCAGTATATTCTGGGCATCCAGCCGGATTACGACGGCCTGAAGATTGATCCCTGCGTACCTGCAGACTTCGGTGATTTCTCCATCGAGAGGAAGTATCGCGGCGCGGAGTATCATATCCTCGTCAGGAATCCGGAGCACGTACAGAAGGGCGTCAAATCCCTGACCGTGAACGGAAAGAGCATCCCCGGAAACCTGATCCCGTTCGAGAAGGGCGTGAAAGAGTATACGGTCACGGTCGAGATGGGCTGACATGACTCTTAGAATCCCCGCCGGCGTCGCACAGGCGGGGATTCTTTCACAATCACTTATTTTTCCCCGCCTGCAGGCACCTTATTCTTCCTGCGAAGGCGGGGATTCTCTCATAATCACTCATTTTCCCCGCCTGCAGGTGCTTTATTCTTCCTGCGAAAGCGGGGATTCTCTCACAATCACTTATTTTTCCCCGCCTGCAGGTGCTTTATTCTTCCTGCGAAGGCGGGGAAAATCTCAACCTTCCGCTTCGATCCGGGCGATCATATCGATCCGGGTCTGGTGCCTTCCGCCCTGGAACTCCGCGTCCAGCCACTCGTCGACGATCATCTTTGCAAGCTCAGAGCCGACGACACGCGCACCGAAGCAGAGGATGTTCGAGTTGTTGTGCTGGCGGGAAAGCCTGGCGCTGTATGGCTCGCTGCAGCAGACCGCGCGAATGCCTTTCACCTTGTTGCAGGCGATGGAGATCCCCACTCCTGTACCGCAGATCGCAATCCCAAGATCAGCCTCCCCGGCAACAACCTTGCGGGCAACCTTTTCTCCCCATTCCGGATAGTTGCTGGCTTCACGCGAAAAAGTCCCGACCTCTTCGACTTCATATCCGCGTTCCTTAAGATGGGCGCTGATGATTTCCCGGATATCCACTGCGCTGTGATCATTCGCAATCGCAATTTTCATATGTAATCCTCCTTATTTTCAAATAATACTGGTTCTACATTACTGACAATTGTAATAATCTTTCGACTCTGCACCGGAGGTAGTTTAGATTCCGGATTTATTCAGAATAATTCTTACACCCTCTGCACCGGTCAGGGCGAAGTCTCTTTCTTCATCTCCTCCGCCAGTTTCTTCATCTCCTCCGCGTTCTTCCGGACGGCAGCCGTTATCTTTGCCCCGCCAAGTATCCTGGCCAGTTCCTCGACAACATCATCACTCTCCAGCTTCCTGACATGAGTGCGTGTCGAGCCATCTTTCACATTCTTCTCGATCAGATAATGGCTGTCCGCCATCGACGCGATCTGGGCAAGATGGGTGATGGCAATGACCTGCCTGGATGCGGACAGCTTAGCCATCTTCTCAGAGACCTTCTGCGCGGTTCTTCCACTGATTCCCGTATCGATCTCGTCAAAGATCATCGTCTCAATGGAGTCTTTCTCCGCCATCACCGTTTTGATGCCGAGCATGATCCTGGAAAGTTCTCCGCCCGAAGCGACATTCTGCAGAGGCCGGACCGGCATGCCCGGATTCGTGGAAATCTCAAAGACCACCGAATCGACACCGTTCTCTGTCATCTCATCCAGCCTGTCAAACCGGATCTCAAACTGCACCTCCAGGAAATTCAGTTCCTTAAGAGATTCCAGAATCAGAGAAGACAGTTCACGGGCAGAAGCCTTTCGCAGCTTCGTGATCTGCTCACAGTCTTCCCGAAGTTTCTTCTCACTCTCCTGCTCCTTTTTTCTGAGTCCCTCTACATATGCGTCGAAGTCTGTCAGCTTCTCCAGCTCCTGAGAACGCTCATCCCGATATCGGAGGATATCCCGGACAGTCCTGCCATACTTTGTCTTCAGCCGGTTGATCAGATCGAGGCGTTGCGAGATTTCATCCAGCTCCCTCTCATCATATTGAAAATCATCGATAAATGAATTCAGGCTGCGGCTGAAATCCGAACAGAGGTCTTCCATCTGCGAGAGCATCGTACTAAGATCCTGAAGCTCATCATCCAGGTCACTGACCCTCGCGAGCAGTCCGGACGAGCGTGAAAGATTCATCAGAGCACCGCTGTCGCTTCCGGTCAGCGCCTCTACTTCGGAAGCGGTTTCCAGGATCTTCTGCGCATTGGAAAGCCTTCGGAACCTGGTCTCCAGCTCTTCATCCTCGCCCTCCTTCAGGGCGGCCTCATCGATCTCCCGGATCTCATAATTCAGAAAATCAATCTGTTTGACCCGGTCCCTTTCATCCGACAGCGCCCTGCCAAGGAGCTTTCCTGCCTCCTTCCATTCATGATGATGTTTCCTGCAGGATTCCTTCCACTTCTCCAGCAGCGGATCTGCGAAGCTGTCCACCAGCTCAAGATGGTATCCCGGATAAAGAAGGGACTGGTGTTCATGCTGTCCGTGGATATCGATCAGGCAGGCGGCAATCTCACGAACCCTGGCAATCGTCGCGGTTTCGCCGTTGATGCGGCTTATACTGCGGGAACCCCGCCAGCTTCTTGTGATGATCACACAGTCCTCCATCAGAGGAAGCTCCATCTGATCGAGAAGCTTCCGGACACGGTCAGACTGCGTTTCAAAGGTCAGTTCAACCATCGCGTAATCCGCTCCGTCCTTCACAAGATCCTTCAGGGATCCTGTCCCAAGGGCTGCGCTGACAGATCCGATAATGATAGACTTTCCCGCACCTGTCTCTCCGGTCAGGATATTCAGGCCACTGTCAAGAAGGATCTCCTCCTCATCGATCAGGGCAAGGTTTTTAACATGTATGCTTCTGAGCAATTTGATACCTCTCTTTATCGTCGGTGATATAGTACACGGCCGGCATCCAGCCGGCCGCAAGAATACCTGCAGATCCTTACACTTTTCTGATGATCATGCCCCTCAG
>ONVT01000318.1 GCA_900321365.1 uncultured Eubacteriales bacterium
GCGCCAGAATTCCGCCGCGCTCTGGGAGAAGAACGGCCGCCGGAAATTCTCCTCCAGCCCGATGCCGAAGCACTCCGACACGCCGAGCCCGATGTCCATACACCCGGAGAAGTCGCAGTACAGCTGAAATGCCCCGCACACCGCCGCAAACAGAATCTGCGACCCGCTGAACGGCTCTACATCCACAAAAATGGCATTAACGAGAATAGCCAGACGGTCAGCGATCACCCACTTTTTGAAGAAGCCCCACACGACCCGCTGCAGACCGAAGCACACCCGCTGGTAATCGAACGAATGCGGCTCCAGCAGCCGCGGCGCCACGGTTCTGTGCTTCGAGATCGGTCCCTCCAGAATCTTCGGAAAGTAAGCCGTGAACAGCAACAGCTTGAAATAGTTTCCCTCCGCCGGCTCCTTCTTCCAGAAGACATCCGCCATGTACCCGATCAGCGACAGCGTGTAGTAGGAAATTCCCAGCGGCACCAGTATTCCCTCGGAAATGACCATACGTGAGATCACCGGCACTGCCGCCGTCGTAACACGCTCCGCAAACAAGTCATGCAGCCTCGTAATTACACCGGTGACCTTCAGCACCATCGGCCGGAACACGCTGATTTCGACAAGATAGTTCTGTGCTTTAAAGAAGACAAACGGAAGCAACAGCAAGATTACAAAAAGAATCAGGATCCACTTTCCCGCTTTCCGGTTTCCAGGCTTCCTGCCCGAGTTTCTAAGGCTTTCTTTTCCCGGGGTATTGTTTACCGGGCTACTTTTTTCCTGCCTCTCTCTGTTTCCCCGTCCGACAACGCCCTGAATCACCAGAGCGCCGATCCAGGCGATCAGCGTCATTACCAGAATCACCGGCAGCAGCACAACGCCCCAGCTCGCCATGAACAGCAAACTGATAATCAGCAGCCAGCACCACCGGATCTTTTTGGGCAGCACAAAATAGACCCCCATCGCCACCACACACAGTGGCAGAAATAAGTAATCTGTATAACTCACGCTGCTCCTCCTCTATTACAGCGATTCTTCCGCCGCTGACACTATCTGACATACAGATACAATCTACCTGGCTGCTCATTGAATTGGTGAAGGCAGCCTCTGTCTCTCTGAATCCACAGTATAACATGTTCATCCTCCCTCTTCCATGAAAACCGTTGAGTTTTCAGGCAGGAATGTGTATCATACTGTAGGCTGTAACAATCGAAGATATCCAGGGAACTCCTGAAACTTCAGGATACTCTCCTGAATCTGCAGGTTCTTCCTGTACAGAACATATCAGCGATTTCATCTGCAGGCTCTTCAGTAAAAACCCGATCAACAGTCCGGCGGAACCGGAACGAAAAAAATGAAAAGAAGAGAATTGAAAGACGGCATAACAGTTGCCCTGCTGTCTTGTAAGGAAGAAAAAAATCTGAAAATACTGATCCCGCAGATCATTGACACTGTGTCGGATCAGGACTACGAGATACTGGTTGTGGACACTGCGGTGCCGATGGACAATACCGCTGACGTCTGCAGGGAATACGGCGCAAGATACGTCAATCAGCGGTATCCCGGCTTCGGCGGCGCATTTCGCACAGCAATCAGATGCGCCCGCCACGCGACGTTCCTGATTCTTGACAGTGACGGCTCTCATTCTCCGAAGTACATTCCGGACATGCTCAGGATATTCCACAGCGGAGCGTATGACGTGGTCATCGGATCCAGATATGTCCGGGGTGGGCATACGGAAGACGCCGCCTCGTCGGTCGTTATGTCCAGAATCCTCAACACGGTTTACCGGATTGCACTGGGGCTTAAGGCGCATGATATCTCTACTGACTTTCGGGTCTACCACACGGAGCAGCTGAAAACCGTTAAGCTGCGCAATCAGAATTATGACGTTCTGCAGGAAGTGCTGCTGAAGCTTAAGCTTCAGAACGGCGGAAGTTTAAGAATCGGTGAAGTACCCATTACATTTGGAAAGAGAATCTACGGCGACTCAAAACGCCGGCTCCTGCCCTTTATAATGAGCTACATCCGGACGCTGTTTCAGCTGACGCTTCTGCGGATAAGCAGCGGCCGCTCCTAAACCTTCTGGTTCAGCACGCTCTTCTCCAGGGATGTGTCCGGCACCACTTCATGCGTGTCAAATGCCACGCTGCTGAGCACCTCATTCAACTGCTGATCGTATACGACGATGTTCAGGCCTCTCTGATTGCGGGACTCTTCCCTGCCGTTCAGGACGATGGAGGAAACATTGCCGGACTCAAAGCCGCCGCTGAGGACAGTGACGTCAGGCTCCTCGTAACTGAGCGGCTCGGCGCCGAGAGCGCGCTGCTCATAATACGCCGCACCGTCATTCAGGACACCGATGTAGCACTCGCGCGTTCCCAGCTGGCTGAGCTCCTGAAGTCCCAGCCTGGCAAAGGCATCGCGCACCTCCGGGCTCAGCGCCCGCGCCGCCTCATCCTTCGCGGAAATAAACACCTTGTAGCCGGGATTCCTCACATACGGATCAAGATAGGCAAACAGTGACACCGCGTCACCGTAAAGCGTCCAGTAATCTCCATACGCATAATTCTTCGTTCTCCGGTTATAGAGGTACAGCTTCCTGACCCGGTTGTCCATCTCTGACGGCAAAAGCCCCGCCTCCAGCACCTCCCGCATCCCGGCCTGCGCATTCCGAACCGTCGTGGGCGAAGCGTATGTATCGAACGCTGCCGAATCGTACTCCTCATCCCGTTCATAGTCGTAGATGACCACATTGATCCCCCGCCGATTCAACGAGTGCTCAGCCCCATTAATGCTGATCGAAGAGACGCCCCCGTGCTCGAATCCACCACTCTTAATTACGATCCCATCTCCAAGTCTGTACACCAGATACGGCTCATCTTCCTGAGAGTCTTCATTCTCCCGGGACTCTATATCTTCCTGCTTCTCTTCCCCCTTCAGCTCGCCAACCACTTTCCCGTCTGCCATCACTCCGATATAGGATTCCCGATAATCAAGCTCTGACAGTTTCTTCAATCCGAGTTCTGCGAAGACCTCCCTCTGCTCATCCGTCAGCTTCTTCGACCCTTCGTCCATGACGCTGATCATCACATAGCAGTTTTCGTATGTGGCCGCCTGCGTGAGGTATTCTGCTATATCCTCAATCTCATGTATCCCGATTGTCCTGTCCAGCAGTTTATGCCATGCATCCAGCTGCACCTCCATATGTTCATAGTCCTGCATCCCGCGAACATCCCGGTTCAGTCCCCGTTCCTTCAGGTACTCCCCGATCCAGTCCGACAGCTTCACAGCCCCATAATAATTCAGATGAAAGTCCTTATGATCGAACCCCATCACAAAATCCAGCGACTCCAACAGCGGCGAAGCATTAAAATCATAGCACTCCACCCCGTACTCCTCAGCCAGCGCAGTGTAAGCATTATGCAGATTCGGCGTCCAGGCCCCAGTCCGCACCGGGATCACGACAACAAGATGGAGACCCTTCTCCCTGCAGAACGAAACAATCTTGTCAAAATACTCCAGCGATTCCGTCGACAGATCCTGCGCGCGCTCATCCGGATCGTACCAGGAATGATGTACCTGCAGGTCCTGCCAGTTCACCATGCTGTCCACATACATGGCAGCAGTCAGATGATACCCGCGCGTCTCCTGCTTCGGCTTCATCCAGAACTTCTCGTCATCCGTCGACTCAAACTGGTCCCAGCGGTCATGGAACTCGAGAAGAGGAACAGAATACTCGACACGCTCATTTATCCCCTTCTTATACGCCCCGATCGCCTCCAGCTTCACCGGCGAAAGCTTCATCCCGTCAATCGCCTTCTGGTAATAGCTCGTCTCCTGCCAGTAACGCATACTGGAAGGATCCAGGAAAACCGCTTTTAAACTGTCAGAGTGAAACCGGTAAGCCTCCTTCAGCCAGTAATAGGAGGCCAGCATCGGCTGCTGCTCCGTCCCGCAGTTGTAGGTGCAGTACCCGTACTTCTCATAAATCTCCATCGGCGCAATCCCGTTCACCGCCGTACTCGGCCCCAGAAAGACGCTCTCGATCGTGTTCTCCGGCTCGAGATAAAACCCATGCACCGTATCATAATTATTCCAGAGCGTCCACACCGGCTGGAAGACAAAACTAAGCAGCGCAAACAGCCCGCCAAGCAGGATGAGAAAAATGACTGTCTTTATGAATGCGCTGATCCCTTTCATGCTGTTGACTTCTCTGTCGAAAACCTCTGTATTATCTGCACATGATCTGCTTTGCTA
>ONVT01000316.1 GCA_900321365.1 uncultured Eubacteriales bacterium
GCCCTGCGTATTGTCTGCGATCAGGCTGATCCCGCCTCCGTGCACATGGTCTGTCTCCATAAGGATTGTCGGAATATCCGGGACATGACACAGGAATTCCTCCAGAGGTATCTCGTTCTGGTAGATGGACAGGGTGCCGGCGGAGATGATCAGCAGGTCCAGTTCTTCGTACCCGGTGTATCCGCACAGAGAAGCGTACTGGTAATCGAACAGGTTGGACCTCATCTCAAAGTCCTTCATAAAGCTGGCACTCTCTGTTCCCAGAAAGACCTGGAGCTCAACGTTCTCATTCCTGAGCAGTTCCCACATTGAATGCACAAGCCGGCTCGGATGATCTGTGTGGTAGTTGCCGACAACAAATCCGATCCTTTTTTTCTCAGATCCCATAAATCGTTTCCTTTCATATACAGGACCAGTGTGTCATCTCCAGCATCTTTTCATTAATTCATGCCAGATCGTCAGCAGATGCAAGGCGGAAGAAAGAATCATAGCCAGCTACATTGACTGACGATAACGCAACAGCTGACAACAAAGTGGAACAAATGAATAAAAGACAATTCCGATTATACCCGATCCTGCCGGAAAATGCATTCCCCGGAAAACAGAAAAACCGGCAGGCGATGATCGTCTGCCGGTAACTGTCATTCTCCCTCAGGCAAGCTTGCTCTTTGCAATCTGTGCAAGATCCGAAAACCCCTGCGGATCATTGACTGCCATGTCCGCAAGAACCTTCCTGTTCAGGTCGACCTGAGCCTGCTTGAGGCCATACATGAACCTGCTGTAGGAAAGGCCGTTCAGCCTGGCCGCCGCATTGATACGTGCGATCCAGAGCTGGCGGAACTGTCTCTTCCTCTGCTTGCGGCCCGCGTATGCGCTGGTAAGCGCGCGCATGACCGACTGCTTTGCAATCCTGTACTGTTTGCTTCTTGCTCCCCTGTAGCCCTTTGCAAGCTTCAGGACTCTGTTATGCTTCTTTTTGGCGTTCAGACCGCCCTTAATTCTGGCCATAATTATATCCTCCTGACTTCAACGTCTGTAATCTGAAATCCCGAAATCTGTGACTGCTGCCGATCAAAGATACGGCAGGATCTTCTTCATGTTGGATGCGTTCGTCGGGTCGATGATCGTAGACTTGCGCAGGTTTCTCTTCCTCTTTGTGGACTTCTTGGTCAGGATGTGGCTCTTATAAGCTTTGTTCCTTCTCAGCAGGCCGGTACCGGTCTTGGTGAACCTCTTGGCTGCTGCTCTGCTTGTCTTCATCTTTGGCATGACTGTCTTCCTCCTTACTGGTCAGTTCTTTTTTGCAGACAGGACGCAGGTCAGGGTTCTGCCCTCCTGCTTAATCGGCTTGTCGATCACGGCAATGTCTTCCACCTTCCCGGCAAAATCCTCAAGGATGTGTCTGCTTGCCTGCATATGTGCCATCTCACGTCCGCGGAACCTCAGTGTCACTTTCACCTTGTTCCCCTTCTCAAGGAACTTTCTTGCCGATGTGACCTTCGTGTTCATGTCATTAACATCAATATTCGGGGAGAGCCGCACTTCTTTCAGTTCGACGATCTTCTGCTTCTTACGGGCTTCTTTCTGCTTGCGCACCTGCTCATAGCGATATTTCCCGTAATCGATGATCTTGCATACCGGCGGCTTTGCTCGCGGAGCGATCTTGACCAGGTCCAGATCCCTCTCCTGCGCCATCTTCAGGGCGTCAAAGGAAGACATGATTCCCAGCTGCTCTCCGTTTTCTCCAACCAGACGAACTTCCCTGTCACGGATCTGTTCGTTAATCATATAGTCGCTAATGGTTTTGCACCTCCCGTTATTGATGAATCTGACATGTGTACCGCGAAACAGTAAAAAAGCGGCTGGCTTCAAGGCCACCGCTCCATCATAAACTTCCCCGGACACGACTGGCCGTATCCGGAATCATCTATGAACCTCGAATCACCTCACGGTGTCTGGGTGAGAGCGGACGCTCTGCTTTCCTGTCTCAAAACTGCCGATACTCTAACACTTCCGTGAAAGGGTGTCAAGCACATTTTTTCACCGGCTTCGGGATGTATAAGATACATCCCGAAGCCATATCATTTTACTTCTCTTCCTGAATGCTCTCGCGGATCGCCTTCGAGGCAATCTCCTCATGGATGCTCTCTATGAATTCATCCACACGCTTTGAACCTTCGTCGCCCGCGAATCTCGAACGCAGGGAAATGGTCCCGTTCTCTTCCTCTTTCGCGCCCACAATTACCGTATACGGAATTCTCTTCATATGGGCATCACGGATCTTGAACTTCAGGGTTTCATTTCTCTCATCCAGGGACGCACGGATATCCGCATCCTGCAGCTGCTGCGTTACCTTCGCCGCATATGCCTCATACTTTTCGGAAATCGGCAGCACCTTGACCTGTGTCGGTGCGAGCCAGGTCGGGAACTGTCCGGCGAAATGCTCGATCAGAATTCCGATAAAGCGCTCCACGGAACCAAACACAACTCTGTGGATCATGACAGGCTGATGCTTTTCACCGTCCGCTCCGATGTAGTCCAGCTGGAACCGCTCCGGAAGCTGGAAATCCAGCTGGATGGTTCCGCACTGCCAGGTTCTGCCCAGGCAGTCCCTCAGGTGGAAATCGATCTTAGGGCCGTAGAAGGCACCGTCGCCCTCATTTACAATGTAATCAAGGCCGAGGGAATCCAGTGCTTTTCTCAGTCCGTCCGTCGCGATCTCCCAGTCCTCATCCGATCCCATGGAATCATCCGGCCTGGTGGACAGCTCGACATAGTATTCAAAACCGAACATCTTGTAGACTTCGTCGATCAGGGCAGTGATCCTGCGGACCTCATCCTGAATCTGTTCCTTCGCAAGAAGGATATGGGCATCATCCTGTGTAAAGGAACGCACACGCATCAGTCCGTGAAGCTCACCGGACTTCTCATAGCGGTGCACATGGCCAAGCTCCGCGTATCTCAGCGGAAGATCGCGGTAGGATCGCCCTTCGTTCTGGTAGACCAGAATCGCGCCGGGACAGTTCATCGGCTTGATTGCGTAATCCTCGTCATCCACTTTCAGAGAATACATGCCGTCATGGTAATGGTCCCAGTGGCCCGATGTCTCCCAGAGCTTGCGGCTGAGCATGATCGGCGTATCGATCTGCACATAGCCGTTCTTCAGGTGCAGCTTTCTCCAGTAGTTCAGGAGCTCATTTCTCAGGAGCATGCCGTCGGGCAGGAAGAAAGGCATACCGGGACCGTATTCGCTGAGCATGAACAGGCCCATCTCTTTTCCGATCTTCCGGTGGTCGCGCTTCTTCGCCTCTTCGATGCGCGCAAGGTACTCCTCCAGCTCACTCTTCTTCGGGAA
>ONVT01000315.1 GCA_900321365.1 uncultured Eubacteriales bacterium
GCCCGCTATGCGCGGCTTTTTTGCCTGGCACACTCGAAGGAAAATCCTGCGCAATCTGTACAAGTAATTTATATACAGTTCCTTACTCATTACAGTTCATTCTTATCTGCATTATTCTTCTGCCTTCATAAGGAGAGATCTGGATTCGGGCTTTGCCCTGCAGTATGCGGGACGGGTCCATTTTTCATGGATGCCTGAGTACTTCCAGGTATTCTTTTCCTCATCGTAAGAGTTGACAAGCAGATACTGCCAGGCATTTTCTGTTGACAGAGCGTCATAGATGTAGCGCAGGGGGATCCACTGGCGGTTGTGTTTCGGATTGCCCGAATCTCCGAGAAACACCATGTCCGTCTCAGGGTTGTAATGCCAGATATTGACGTAATGACCGGGTGTATCCTGCCAGTAGGTGTCGTCACTTTCGCTTGAAATCAGGACGATTGCCCCACAGCTGTCCGCAATCGACTTCTGGAAGGATTCGTATTTCCTGTCCTTTTTTCTGAGTTTTGTTTCAAACCCGGTCTTCTGGAGGGTCTCCGACATATAGGGCCAGTCGATTGCGCCGGCCCCGTCTCCGGGAGCATAGCCGGACACTTTGCGCGCCAGCCAGTACATATCCAGCGGAGAGCATTCATACGGGGTCAACGAGCTGTAGATTCCTGCCATATCACATAATCCACAGCCAAATACGCTGAACAGGCCTCCGTCCAGTTCCTCCTCGCACCAGATTCCGGAATAGGGAGCTTTCGATTCCCAGGCAACGGGTCCCTGAAGGAAGGTGTAGATGCCATCCTCAGCGTGGAGAGCAGGATCCTCTGTCTGGGGCGCTTCTGTTTCGGCCTGGACAGTCTCCTGCTCGGTCTCAACCCGGGGAGACGGTTTTTCCGTCTCCAGGCTGGAGGAAACGGATTCATTCTTCGCTTCGGCCTCTGTCATTCTGATTATATGTTCCACCTTTTCCCTGTAACGGAACAGAAGAAAAAAACTGACCACAACCACGGCCATGATGCAGGCAAATGTGACGGCAACCAGTCTTCGCATGAAATGCTCCTTTCGTTTCGCTCCGGGAGAATCTTTCTGCCTGTAAGGCCTGATCACTTCTATCGATCGTAAAGGCAGAAATCTTTGTCTATGCACTATACCACTTGCAGTGCATAAATTTCAAGCCGGTGGCGGGCCTATGAACTGTAACAGATTCTGTTCTGTCCGACTGTACAATTTCAGAAAGGATTGAAATCGTTCTTCCCAGATGGTAAAATTCTTAATTGCATGACGGGGCGATCCTGGCGCCGACAGTCAGGAGTTGTGCATTGAAGTGGAATCGTGTAATCATTTCGAAGTTAGCAGTGACAACTGTGGGAGCAGTGCTGCTGGTGTTTTCGTGTCTGTCTTCGGGATGCAGCCGCCCGTCACGGATACAGGTGACGGGGGTAAAGCGGGTTCAGGTGTCTGATGATTCTGACAGAGAAGAGTCTGTAAACATGGACAGCTCTGCGCAGACAGGTGCCGGAGATCCTGATGCCGGACAGACAGACTCCGGTGGGACTGACGCCGGACAGACAGGTACCGGAGATGCAGACGCCGGACTGAGAGATACCGGAAAGGCAGATGCCGGACAGGCAAGTGCTGCAGATGCTGCTTCCGTACAGGATTCGGGCGCTGCACAGATTGCAGTCTATGTCTGCGGGGCGGTCATGGAGCCGGGGGTTTATTATTTTCAGGAAGGAGCCAGGATCTGTGACGCGATTGACGCGGCTGGAGGGTTCCTTGTCATGGCTGACAGCCAGTGGCTGAACCAGGCGAGGATTCTTTCGGACGGTGAGATGCTGGTTGTCTACACACAGGAAGAGACTGCCGCGCTGCGGGAGCAGGGCATCGCACAGGGAAGTACGGTTAACCCTGATCCGGCCTCTGCCGCCCCGGGGCAGGCATCCGGTTCTGAAGCATCTCCGGCTTCAGGAGGAGACGGATCCGGCAGTGAGGTACTGGTGAACCTGAACACCGCATCCAGGGAGGAGCTGATGACGCTTCCCGGAATCGGCGAGGCAAAGGCAGATGCGATTATCCGCTATCGCACGGAGGTCGGTCTGTTCGCTTCAACCGAGGATGTGATGAACATCAGCGGGATCAAGACCAGTGTATATGGAAAGATCAGGGACCATATCACAGTATGAAAAAACGATGTTGGAAAACAGCATCTGTGAGGAAGAATTAAGAGGAAGACCATGCCGAAGAGAGTACTTGTAGTCGATGATGAGAAACTGATCGTGAAGGGAATCCGCTTCAGTCTGGAACAGGATGACATGGAGGTGGATACCGCTTATGACGGCGAGGAAGCCGTGGAGAAAGCAAGAGAAGGAAATTACGACATTATCCTTCTGGATCTGATGCTTCCGAAGCTGGACGGCCTTTCCGCCTGTCAGCAGATCCGTGATTTTTCGGATGTGCCGATCGTCATGCTGACTGCCAAGGGGGAGGACATGGACAAGATCCTCGGTCTGGAATATGGCGCGGATGACTATATCACAAAGCCGTTCAACATTCTCGAGGTGAAGGCCCGGATCAAGGCCATCATGCGAAGGACGCAGAACAGGGGAATCCAGGAACAGAGAGGAAGAACCATAGAGGTCGGCAATCTTGTCCTTGACTGTGATGCCCGCAGAGTGCAGGTGTCCGGCCAGGAGGTGAATCTGACCGCGAAAGAGTTTGATGTCCTTGAGCTTCTTGTCATGAACCCGAACAAGGTATACAGCCGCGAGAGCCTTCTGAATCTTGTCTGGGGCTATGAGTATCCGGGTGACGTCCGGACAGTGGACGTCCATATCCGCAGACTTCGCGAGAAGATCGAGGAGAATCCTTCAGATCCGAAATACGTCCATACAAAGTGGGGCGTCGGGTATTATTTCCAGCACTAAGGAGCTGTTCATCAGTTATTTCTGAACAGATCCTAAGGACTTTGCTGAGGCACTGTTGACAAATTAATGAATAAATGCAGGATCCGGCTGCAGCCCGAGATGGCTCAGGCCGGATCTTCTCAAAACAGGTTTTGAAAGGTAAACTGTCGATGAACCAGAGCGGAAGACTGAAACGAATCGTAGGGAGCATGCATTTCCGTGTGTTGATTCTTCTGCTTCTGTGTGGCCTGGTTCCGGTTTTTCTGCTGAAGCAGGGAATTCTTGAGGGGTTTGAGGAGCAGACGGTCTCCATGCGTGCATCCATGATCCGCAGCCAGTGCAGCCGGCTCAGCGCGGATATCATCGACGCCGGATATCTTTCGGACGAAAGCACGGATGTTGTGGACAAAGAGCTGGACCTGATTGCGGATCTGTACAGCGGCAGGGTCATCCTGGTAAACGGCAGGTTTGAGATTATCCGTGATACATATCATCTGGACGAGGGAAAAACCGTTATCGCCCGGGAATTGATCGAATGCTTCCAGGGCAAGGACACGGACTATTATAACGCGGCAAATGACTTTATCGAGGTTGTCTGTCCGATCAAGGAAGAAGCGACGAAAACTGTGGTCGGCGCATTTATCGTTTCAATTCCAACTACGGACATTATCCTTGCGAGAAGAAATCTTTCCCGATCTGTTCTGATCATTCAGGTTCTTCTGGTTCTCCTGATTATCGGAGTCTCTTTTTATGCGTCCCGTCTGCTGGTGCGTCCCTTCGGCAAAATTACTGCCTTGATGAATTCAGGAGGAACGGATTTCCTGACGGATGACATTTCGATGCCGGATTATACGGAGACGGAGCTTCTGTCGGAGGCATACAATCAGATGCGCCACAGGCTGCAGGCACAGGAAGAATCCAGGCAGATGTTCGTCTCGAACGTCTCCCATGAGCTGAAGACGCCGATGACATCCATCAAGGTTTTATCTGATTCCCTGATTCAGCAGGCCCAGTACGGAGAAGTCCCAAATGAACTCTACCAGGAGTTCATGATTGACATCGGAGAGGAGATCGACCGGGAGAACAAGATTATAACGGACCTTCTGAACATTGTCCGGATGGACCGGCATTCCACGGATATCCAGATTGAAGAGACGAATATCAATGACCTGATCGCCCTGATCATCAAGAGACTCCGTCCGATCGCCGCCAAACGAGGAATCGAGATCACCCTCGAGAGCTATAAGCCGATCATGGCCCAGGTGGACCAGACTAAATTCACCCTGGCGATTTCCAACCTTGTGGAAAATGCCATCAAGTACAACAGGGACAATGGCTGGGTGCTCATTTCCCTGAACGTTGACAATACTTATTTCTTTGTCAAAGTACAGGATTCCGGGATCGGGATTCCCCAGGAGGATCAGAGCCAGATTTTTGAGAGGTTCTACCGTGTGGACAAATCTCATTCACGGGAGATCGGAGGAACCGGTCTTGGTCTGGCAATCACGCGCCAGGCAGTGCTGATGCACCATGGAGCGATCCGCGTGTATTCCAGGGAAGGAGAGGGGACGACTTTTACGGTACGTATCCCGCTGAAGTATTCCGAGCAGGAGACGTCGGAGGTCTGAGGCAGTACCAGGCAGTAGTCTTCGGTCTTTTCTTTTGACAGCACCCGTGAAAAATCACTTACATAGCCTGCTATGCTCGTAATTTTTCACAGGCACTCTCGAAAGAAAATGCTGCTCAATAAGCACAGGTAATTTCGTGACAGCTCTTAAAAGAAGCTGATGGATTTCTGAAGAAGGTACAAGGAATGAGAAGAAGAGCCGGAATCATCACAGGCATATATATAATGTGCATCGTACTGGCATTCTGTATCACAGGCTGTTTCTCCGGCACGGTGCAGGCGTCCGACGAGCAGGGTTCCGCCCAGGGCGTCTACAGGATTTATTATACGAATCCGGAGAAGACAGCCCTGGTCCGGCATGAATATAAGACGAAAAGCGAAGACTTTGAGGGAATCCTCACTGAGCTGATGGATGCGTTCCGTACGCCGGATTCCTCGGACGTGAAATCGGCGCTTCCCGAGCAGGTGGAGATCAATTCGACCGGTACCGGAATCAATGAGATTGATGTCGACTTTAATGTGGAGTATCTGAGCCTTGACCCTATCAGCGAACTGCTTCTGCGCGGCGCGCTGGTCGAGACGCTGCTCCAGATTCCCGGGGTGGATACAGTGAGATTCACGGTGGAATCCCAGAACCTCGTGATCGGTGAGAGGGAGGTCGGGCCGATGACAGAGGATACCTTCATCGTGCCGGACGGAAACGGGATCAATTCCTACCGCGATGCGGTCCTGACTCTGTATTTCCCTTCCGGTGACGGAACAACCCTGACGAAAGAAAACAGGACCGTTTATTATTCTTCCAATGTAAACAAAGAGCGGCTCGTGATCGAGCAGATGCTGAACGGGCCACAGACCAGTGATCTTCTTCCCGTCGCATTGGAGGGAACGCTCGTGCAGGATGTCTCCGTGAGTAACGGTTACTGCATTGTCGATTTCAGTGAGGAGATCAACAGCACTCCTCCCGGGGAGGTAATCGCGAATTCTGAGTCAGTACTGTATGCATTCACGGATGCGATCATCGATTCGTGTCCGGATGACCGGATCACCGGCGTCCGTTTCCGCATTGAGGGATCTTCTGATGTCCGCTTCCGGGATCAGGTTAATCTGGATCAGATCTTCAGCAGGAACTCTGAGCTGATCGAGGCGCCGGTGGTACAGCTGGAGGAGCCTGCAGTGCAGGCGGAAGAACAGCCTGTTCAGGTGGAGGAGCCGACAGCGCAGGCGGAAGAACAGCCGGAGAAGGCTCAGGAGCAGGCCGCACAGCCTCAGGAGCAGGAACAGGCAGCACAGCCACAGGAGCAGGAACAGGCAGCGCAGCCTCAGGAACAGGAACAGCCGGCACAGCCTCAGGAGCAGGAACAGGCAGCGCAGCCACAGGAGCAGGAACAGCCGGCGCAGGCGGAGGAATAGTCGGCACAGCCTCAGGAGCAGGAACAGGCAACGCAGCCCAGGGAATGGGTGACACAGAAATCAGAGTGATATACAACAGAATAACGGGAAGCATCCCCATCTGCCGGGAGGCATATTTCGTTCAAACGCTGAAATGAAATGTGCTTCTCGTTTTCTTTGCCGCATTTTCCTGCAGTTGTGCTATATAGAAAAGCAGTGGAAACTCTGAAAACATTTCGATGATTATCAATAAGAAAGGTGATTCCGCCATCCGTTCCTTTCTCATGAGAACATTTCTAAGACGCCCCCTGTTTTCCATCGCTATCGCAATGGTCTGTCTCATCGCGTCCGGATACTGGCCCGGATGCGGCGACAGGAGCGGGGCAAGATATCAGAGCGCTGACGGGAGGAGGCTGGTGGTCTCGGGAACAGTACAGGCAAGAGAGGTTACGGTGAACGGATACCGGCTGATCCTTGACCATCTTATGTTCCATGAGGGAAGTGCAGGAGCGTCAGATACTGACCGGACGGCTGAGTATCAGAGAACGGCGGAAACCGGCCGGACGGCTGGTGGACAGGAAACATCCGGAATTTACCAGTCTGTCATACAGAGCATGAATCAGGCGGTGTCACCCAGGGACCGTCTTCAGGTCTTCCTGTCTGATGGAAGTTCCGGCGGTGAAACCATCTATGGGGAAGCGGAAGAGGAGGAAGCGTCGGATGCATGGATGAATTCATCCTCGTCTGAAGATCAGACCGGTCTTTTTGAGACGGTCCGGATCGGGGATCGTATCACGCTCTATGGGAAATGCTCCCAGCCGGAGACGGCCACGAATCCGGGACAGTCTGACAGCAGGCTTTACTGCCTTGGGCGGAGGATCATTCTGAAGATGAGTATTCCGGAGGAGAAGGATCTGCAAAGGATGAAGAGGAATCCTCTGAGTGATATCTGTCTCAGGTACCGGAATGCCGTCTGTGACATGAGGATCGGGATGCAGAAAGGTCTTATCGATGTTTTCGGACGCCAGGACGCCGCGCAGATAGCGGCATTTGTCCTCGGAGACGGATCCGGTCTGGACAGTGGGACAAAGAAACTCTTTCGGGACGGAGGGCTGTCCTGGCTTGTCTGTGTCTCGAGTCTCCATATTTCCATGCTCGGAATGCTGATCTATCATTTCCTGCGGTCGCGGGGAATTCCCTTTCTGCCATCAGCCGCCGGATCCTGGGCAGCTGTGGGAAGCTATGCAATTATGACAGGCTTCTCACTCTCCGCGCAAAGGGCTCTGATCACATTTGTCATCTGGACACTTTCCCATGTTTTCGGAAGAACCAGGGATACACTGTCGGCTCTTTCAGCCGCGGTAATCCTGATTCTGGCAAGGCAGCCGTTCGCACTCTGGGACTGCTCATTTTTGATGTCCTGCACCTGTATACTTTCTCTGGAATATGTGACGCCGGCCATAACCCGAATCTACAGGCCAAAAAGGTTTTATCAGAGAAAAATCTGTTCATCGCTTGCTCTCTGGATCGGTTCTTTTCCCGCTGTCCTGTGGTTTTTCTATCAGACGGCTCCTTTTGGATCCATGATCTATCCCGTCATGCTTCCCCTGATGACACTGTTCTTTGGCTTCGGCATCCTTGGAAGCTGCGGAGCATATCTGTTTCAGATGACCGGCCTTCCGCTGTTCCTGGCGGCCGGGAGGACATGTGCCTGGCCCTGCAGGATTCTGCTGAAGCTGCTTCGGTTTGTCTGTGGTCTGGAGCAGGATCTTCCCTGCAGCGTCATCATCCTTGGCAGGCCTGCGATGTGGCAGATGTTGATATACTATGCATGTCTGATTCTGTTCGTAGTGGTGGTAACGAATTATCGATGGAAAGCAGCCGGTAATGGCGGGAAACCGGAGATAAAAAGTATACGATTGGGAACGTCCGCCTGTCACAGAAGACTGAGAGGCCTGTATTCCATCTGCTTAAGACTCAGAGTTCCTGCCTGCCATGGGCATAGAAAGAAAACCGAACCTGACATTGCGGTCGTCAAAACGAAGATCATTTTAACAGGAATCATCCTCTTTCTCGTGTGGATGGTCTGCCTGAGGTTTCGCCCGGAATTCCGTTATACGTGCCTGGACATTGGACAGGGCAGCTGCAATCTGATCGAGCACAGGGGAAATGTCTTTCTGTTTGACGCCGGTTCAAGTTCAGTAAAAAACGTGTGGCAGTACAGGATCGACAGCACGTTGAAATACTACGGAATCCGGAAAGTCGATATTGTATTCCTGTCCCATGGTGATATGGATCACATCAACGGGATCGAACAGATGCTGGATCAGTACCACAGGAATCTTGCCGGAAAGAACGCTGGTGATGTCACGATCGGACAGATCCTGGTGCCGGAGCTTCCTGCTGGAGAAAACGGCCTGACATCATGGCAGCATTCCGGCGATAGCAGGACAGATTCGAGTTCAAACAGTACAGACGCCAGGCTTGCCTCAGTGATAAATGCCGCGTCGGAACATGGGATTCCTGCAGGGTATGTCAGGGAAGGAACATCGCTGACACAGGACAGCATGACCATGAAAATACTGAGTCCTTCTTTGGACCGCTTCACAGGAAATTCAAATGAAGACTGTATAGTGATGATATTTACCTGCAGAAACCTTCGTATACTTTTTATGGGAGATCTCGAAAAAGAAGGCGAGACGATGTTCGTGAATGCATGGAAGAACCGTTTTCCGTCTTTATCAGAAGCGCAGTCGGGAACTGACACCATGGTTCTGGTTGCGGGACATCATGGCAGTAAAAATGCGACCTCAAAGGAACTGCTTGATCTGGTGAAGCCGGATCTGGCCCTGATCTCCTGCGGCAGGAATAACCGGTACGGCCATCCGGCACCCCAAATGCTGAGGCGTCTGGAAGAGGCAGGCGTAAACTGCCGACGGACTGATCTTGAAGGGGCGGTTCAGATTTGTATTACTTCCTGATCATTATTGTCTGTCATTTTTGAATAAAATCAGATATACTGAATCTGCCGATAAGCAATGTTAGGCTTTTGCCGGGTATAATTCGGAGGAAAAGACAAGTATGATTCATTCGTTATTTCTGAACAGATCCTGGGATCCGCGTCTTCCGTAATCGACTTTTGACACCTTAACCAATAAATGAAGTGAACATGTAAACTGATAGCGATTGTGTATTCCGATGCGACAGTTATGGATTAGAATGCTGCAATAGATTTAGAAAGGAAAAAGCAGATGGAATCAGTCAGAAACGGTAAGAACGATAATCTTCTCATATGCAGAGAAAGCGGCAGCAGGAGGACAGCGGCGATTTCAGTACGGATCGGAGCATTATTTGCTGCTGTTGTCTGCTTTGTCCTGATGGGTGCTCTGATTGTGCCTGCGGATCCCCTCCCCGTCTTGTCTGACGGGAAATTCCAGGCCAAGATGATCGAGATGACCGGCGAATATGACACGGATGCCACACCGGAGCAGGCGGCCCGCGACCCGTATATCACACAGCGCCTGATCGTGAAGAGTGAAAGCCACTATCTGGATCCGGAAGAATATGGCGCGATCGATGCGATCCAGAGCAGAGACGGGACCTACCTTCTTCAGTTTGAGTCCTCTGCGGCGGCACGCAAAGCGGAAAATGAGATCGCAAAAGAAGAATCAACCGTATATGTCGAGCCGGATTCTCTTCTTTTTGCAGATTCTGAGGGCGGCACGGATTCCGTCAGTTCTGCGGAAGAATTGAACAGCATGCTCTACGCTGCCGC
>ONVT01000314.1 GCA_900321365.1 uncultured Eubacteriales bacterium
ATTTATGGAGGTCCCGTAATGAAGGGTACAGTTAAGTGGTTCAACGCAGAAAAAGGTTATGGCTTTATCACCGGCGAGGATGGCAAGGACGTGTTTGTTCATTATTCCGCAATCCAGGGTGAGGGCTTCAAGACGCTGGATGAAGGCCAGGCGGTCGAATTTGATCTGACGGAAGGTCAGCGCGGCATGCAGGCTTCCAACGTTACCAAGCTTTGATTTCTCATAACCTGATTCTTTTATATATCAGTGGCTATATAGAAGACATGATTGAACAGATTCCCCCGCTCTTTTGAGCGGGGTATTTTTTCTGTTTATGATCCTGTCCCCTGGATCAGGCTTACGTTTTTCCCGGGCCGGGAGGCATGTTCAGTCTCTCGTGTTCAGGAACTTCAGTTCCTTCACTCCGTCCTCGTCCGTCGGGTACATCTCTACATAAGTCCTGCACTTGTCCCGCGCAGTCAGAAAGTCCAGTTTCTTCTCATAAGCCGCAATCTCATTGAAGTACAGTTCCTGCTTTCCTTCTTCCCCTTCCAGACTCAGTCCCTGCGTGATATAATCCAGCGCCGCGTCGGGGTCATCGACCGCAATCGCGCACAAAGCCAGTCCGTTGTATGCGTCTTTGCTCTTAGAGTTCAGGTTGAGAATCTGCGAATAAGTTGCCTTCGCGTTGTCATAATCCTTCCTTGCCAGATAGATCTGCCCCATCAGGGTCAGAGCCGGTTCGTATTCTTCCTGAACCGGAATGATCAGGGCGGAAGCCGCTTCGTCGTACTCTTCCAGATAGAAATAGATTCTTCCGACATTGTAGTGATCTTCCGTCGTCTGAGGCGCGATTCCGAGCGCGGTCTGAAGATACTCATCCCCGACACCCGAGAGCTTCGCGTCCTCGTAAACGCTGTAGATATCCAGATACAGTTTGTAATCCTCCGGCTGCAGGGATACCGCGTAGTCGAAATTAGCCTCCGCGTCATCCAGATTTCCGAGATTCAGACGGGCAGCGCCGATATAGAAGTACGCCATCACCAGCTTACTGTCCATTTGGGTCAGTTCTTCGCCTGTCTTGATGCATGCTTCATAATCTTTCAGCCGGTACTGGCATGTGAGCCGGTACTGAAGAAGATCCTCCACCGTCTCCGGCATCTTGTCATCCGTACTTGCAATTGCCTGGTTGAATGCCTCCAGCGCCTCCTCGTACCTGGCCTGTCCCATCAGCGCAATCCCAAGACCGCGGTATGCCTGGACCGGATCCTCACCCTGACTGATCGCTTCCCTGAAGGACGTTTCCGCACTGCGAAAGTCAGATGCCTCGCTCGCCGCGTAACCCGCATCCGTGTTCTTCGTGGAGACCTGGTTCTTGCTGCAGCCGGCACACAGAAGCAGCACAGCGGCGGCAACGGCAGCTGCAAGGAGAAGGGAGTGTCTTTTTTTATGCGTCTTTTTCTCAGATATATTCATGATACAGCCTTAATCATTATGGAATCGAATTCTCAGGAGCTGTCATTTGTTTACTTAGCCCGGTTGCGCCGGATGCTTTTCCGAGTGCAAGGAAGAAAACGCAGACGGTGCGGGCACCGGAACCCTCAAACTTATCTCTCATGTTTTCAGCACCCCTGTTCAGGGGTGCTGAGACATTCTACCATCATTTTCCGATCATTTCCACCACCAGCGGTTTTTGTGCACAGGTCTGAACGGTGAACTGGTCACTCTTTCGATGTTCCGCGGATCAGTGGTGAGATCCTCTTGTAGACCAGCATGACAATCACAACCGAGATCATCGCCTTCACAAACGTGAACGGCATGTTAAAAATCAGCAGGCACTGAAGCAGGTTTCCGTCCTGGATCCCGGGGTAAATGACCTGGTACGCCTTGATGATCGCTTCCATCGGCATAAACGCCGTATAGAACGGGTACACGATAAAGAAGTTGATCGGTACGCTGGCAACTGCCATGACGACTGCACCGGTCAATGAACCGATCAGCGCTCCCTTCTTCGTCCGGTTGAACTTGTAGATCAATCCGGCCGTCGCAACAAAAGCCGCATTCAGCAGAAAGTTTGCCAGCTCTCCCACTCCGCCGGACTGCGAGACCAGAAGA
>ONVT01000313.1 GCA_900321365.1 uncultured Eubacteriales bacterium
TCCTGCATCGTGATACCGTAGAGCCGGTCGCAGGAAGACATCGAGCCTCTTCTGTGCGTGATCACGATAAACTGCGTATGGGTCGTCAGCTTATGCAGATAATTCGCGAAGCGGTCCACATTCGCTTCATCGAGCGCCGACTCAATCTCATCCAGAAGGCAGAACGGTGACGGCTTCAGATTCTGAATCGCAAACAGAAGCGCGATCGCCGTCAGGCTCTTCTCCCCGCCGGAAAGCTGGAGCATATTCTGCAGTTTCTTTCCGGGCGGCTGTGCGATCACACGGATTCCGGCTTCCAGGATATCCTCATCCTCCACCAGCTCCAGTGTTCCCTTGCCGCCTCCGAACAGTTCCCGGAAGGTCCGGTCAAACTCGATCCTCATCCGCTCAAACTGTTCCCGGAACGTAGAGCGCATGTTCTCATCCAGCTGGTCGATAACCTTCTTCAGATCCTCCGCGCTCTTCATCAGGTCTTCATGCTGCGCTGTCAGAAATTCATAGCGCTCGGAGACTTCCTTGTACTGCTCAATCGCTCCGACATTGACGTTCCCGAGTGCCTTGATCTCACGCCGAAGCTCCACCAGCCGCTTCTTCAGGGAAGTCACGGAGCCGGGGTCCTCCATCCTGAGCTGCCTGCACTGCACCGGTGTCAGATCATATTCCTCCCACAGGTACTCCGTACTCTTCTCACGGCTTTCCTCAAGCTTTTTCAGCTGCTCCTCCAGGCGGAATATCTCCTTATCCAGACGGGATATCTCCCCTGCGAGTTCTTCCCGGCGGTCAAAGAACGTATTCCTCAGAGTAAGCTTCTCTTCTTTTTGCTCATTCAGTGCGACGAGCTGCGCGCCAAGCGCCTCTTCTTTTTCCTTCGTCTTTGCAATCTTCTCCCTGAACTGATCGATCTTCTCTTTCATCCGGGTGCGTTCCTGCCCGCTGTTTTCAATCCGCTCCTGAATCTCTTCCGATTCCCTGGAACGGTTTTCCACTTCCTCCTGAAGGCGGCTTAAATTCTGGGAAATGTAATTCATCTCCTGCTGGAAACCTGCCGTCTTCATGCGGATCTTCGACAGCGCTTCTTCTGCCCCGGAAAGCTCCTCATTGAGCTTTTCCAGTCCGGACTGAAGAAGCTCGATGCGCTGCTTCTCCTCCTGCTCGGACGCGTCGCTCTTTTCCAGATCCTCACCGGTCTGCGACTTTTCACCCTCCAGAGCCTTCCGGCTGTCAGCAATTTTCCTGCGCTCCGCCTCGATCATTTCCCGGGCTGTTCTTGTCTCGTTCATCCGGCCGGAGAGATCCTGCATCTTCTGGTTAAGGGATGTGAGGTCAAACTCATTTTTCTGCATCAGCGCTGAGAGAGCGGCGATCTCATCCCTCAGCCGGTTTCGCCTGGTATGATCCTCCTCGACTTTGGCGGTGAGGTCTTCGAGACGCTTCTTCATCCCCGTCAGGCGCTTCTTCGCATCGTCAATCTCCCGCCTTCTGCCAAGAAGGTTGCTGTTGTTCTTAAATGCGCCTCCGGTCATGGATCCGCCGGGACTGAGCAGCTCACCGTCCAGCGTGACCAGCCTGAGGCTGTAGTGATACTTTCTTGCTATCCCGACCGCGCGGTCAATGTCTTCCACAACGATCGTGCGTCCCAGAAGATTCCGGACAAGATCCCGGAATCTGTCCTCGCAGCTCACGATATCACAGGCAGATCCGATCACGCCCGGCTCGTCAAGAACGCTCTCATCCTTCAGACCGCGGCTGTTCTTCATCGCGGTCAGCGGAAGGAACGTGGCGCGTCCGAAGCGGTTTTCCTTCAGGAAGGAGATCATCCTTTTCGCGGTCTGCTCATCGTCGGTGACTATGTTCTGGATGCTTCCGCCAAGCGCCGTCTCCACGGCAAGCTCGTACTTCTTCGACGTCTGGATCAGATCCGCAACAACACCCAGGATCCCGGGGACGCGGTCCTTCTGCTCCATGACACGGCGGATCGCGTTTCCATATCCTTCATAGCGCTCGGTGATGGCGCGGAGCGTATCAAACCGGGAGGACTCCCTCTGGTAATCCTCCCGAAGCTTCTGCAGATCATCGGAACCGTCCAGAAAGCTTCTGTGTACCTTCTCCAGTTCCTCCGTCAGACGTGTATTCCTCTCCTGAAGCGATTCCGCCTCCTTCAGGGCATCCTTTTTCTGCTCTCCCAGGTCATCCCTGCTCAGGTTCTGCGACCGCTCGTCACTTCTGAGCGTCAGTTCTCTGCTGTTCA
>ONVT01000312.1 GCA_900321365.1 uncultured Eubacteriales bacterium
AAGGCGAGGCGTGTCGGCGGCGCGACCTATCACGTTCCGCTGGAAGTCAAGCCGGACAGACGCCAGGCACTGGCCCTGCGCTGGATCACCATGTACGCAAGAGGACGTGGAGAGAAGACCATGGAAGAACGTCTGGCAGGGGAACTCCTTGACGCGTCGAACAATACCGGTTCGTCCGTGAAAAGGAAAGAAGACATGCATAAGATGGCGGAAGCGAACAAGGCATTTGCCCACTATCGTTTCTGATCCGCCGTCTTCGGAGGAAATAAATGGCAGGAAGAGAGTATCCGCTTGAGAGAACCAGAAATATCGGAATCATGGCTCATATCGATGCGGGAAAGACAACCTTGACAGAGCGTATCCTGTACTATACCGGTGTTAACTACAAGATCGGCGAGACGTACGAGGGCACTGCTACCATGGACTGGATGGAGCAGGAGCAGGAGCGCGGTATCACGATCACGTCCGCGGCGACCACCTGTCACTGGACTCTTCAGGAGATGACGAAGGCGAAGGAAGGTGCTCTGGAACACCGGATCAATATCATCGATACTCCCGGCCATGTAGATTTCACGGTTGAAGTAGAGCGGTCGCTGAGGGTTCTGGACGGCGCGGTCGGAGTCTTCGACGCGAAGGGCGGCGTGGAGCCGCAGTCCGAGAACGTATGGCGGCAGGCAGATAAGTACAGTGTTCCGAGAATGGCGTTCGTCAACAAGATGGACATCCTCGGAGCGAATTTTGAAAACACGGTAAAGGAAATCGAGACCAAACTCGGCAAGAATCCCGTAGTGATCCAGATTCCGATCGGAAAGGAAGATCATTTTCAGGGAGTCATCGACCTGTTCGAGCAGAAGGCGTACATCTACAACGACAAGACCGGTGAGGACATCAGTGTCACCGACATTCCGGAAGAGATGGCCGACGCCGCGCTTCAGGCCCGCACAGAGATGATCGAGAAGATCTGCGACTTTGACGACGATCTCATGGCCGAGTACCTGGATGGGAATGAGCCCTCCGTGGAGGACATGAAGAAGGCCCTCCGCAGAGCGACGATCGAGAACCGCGGCGTTCCGGTGCTGTGCGGCAGCGCGCACCAGAACAAGGGCATCCAGAAACTGCTCGACGCGGTGGTGGAGTACATGCCCGCCCCGATCGACATCCCCCATGTGCAGGGAATGGATCCCGAGGGGAATGAGGTCGAATGTCCGTCCAGTGACGACGCACCGTTCGCGGCGCTCGTATTCAAGATCGTCTCAGATCCTTATGTTGGAAGGCTGGCTTACTTCCGGGTTTATTCCGGGACATGCACTTCCGGGTCCTACATCCTGAACGCGACAAAAGACAAGAAGGAGCGCGTAGGGCGCATCCTTCAGATGCACGCGAACAAGAGAAATGAGCTCCAGAAGGTCTACAGCGGCGATATCGCCGCCGCGATCGGCTTCAAGTTCTCGGCCACGGGCGACACGATCTGCGAGGAGGGCCATCCGGTCATTCTCGAGAGCATGGAATTCCCGGAACCGGTGATCGAGCTGGCGATCGAGCCGAAGACCAAGGCCGGCCAGGGTAAGCTTGGAGAAGCCCTCTCGAAGCTGGCGGAGGAAGATCCGACCTTCCGGGCACACACCAACCAGGAGACAGGACAGACGATCATCGCCGGCATGGGCGAGCTCCATCTGGAGATCATCGTTGACAGACTCCTGAGGGAGTATAACGTGGAGGCAAATGTCGGCGCTCCGCAGGTCGCCTACAAGGAGACCATCACCAGGAGCAGCGACATTGATTCCAAGTACGCCAGGCAGTCTGGCGGCAAGGGCCAGTACGGCCACTGCAAGGTCCGCTTCGAGCCGATGGACGCGAACGGAGAGCAGACCTACGAATTCGTCAACAGCACTGTGGGCGGTTCGATTCCGAAGGAATATGTCCCCGCGGTCGACGAGGGCATCCAGGACGCGATGAAGACCGGCCTTCTCGCCGGGTTCCCGGTGGTCGGCATCAGGGCGGACTGCTACGACGGGTCATACCACGAGGTCGACTCCTCGGAGCTGGCATTCCATATCGCCGGTTCCATGGCGTTCCGGCAGGCGATGCAGAAGGGAGCCCCTGTTCTCCTCGAACCGATCATGAAGGTGGAGGTTTCCACCCCCGAAGAATACATGGGAGATGTGATCGGAGACATCAATTCACGCAGAGGCCGGATCGAGGGAATGGACGATATCGGCAACGGTAAGATGGTCCGGGGTTTCGTTCCGCTGAGCGAGATGTTCGGATACGCTACGGACCTTCGGTCCAAAACACAGGGACGCGGCAACTACTCGATGTTCTTCGAGAAGTATGAGCCGGTTCCCGCAAACGTACAGGAAAAGCTTCTGAGAGATCTGAACGGCTGATATTTTCAGGGAAAATGCGCCAAAAACAGTGCTTGCAATTGGGAAACAATTGAAATATAATCTCTCTCAGATGCGTGTAAAAAAAGGATGCCGGATGAACCGGCACAATAATAGGAGGATTTTTAATCATGGCAAAACAGCGTTTTGACAGAACCAAGCCGCATGTAAACATCGGAACCATCGGTCACGTCGACCATGGCAAGACCACTTTGACGGCAGCTATCACGAATGTCCTGTCCAAGAGAGTCCCGGGCAACTCTTTCGAGGCTTTCGATCAGATCGACAAGGCTCCGGAAGAAAGAGAGCGTGGAATTACGATCTCTACCGCTCACGTCGAGTATCAGACAGAAGCAAGGCACTATGCTCATGTTGACTGCCCCGGTCATGCTGACTATGTAAAGAACATGATCACCGGTGCTGCTCAGATGGACGGCGC
>ONVT01000308.1 GCA_900321365.1 uncultured Eubacteriales bacterium
AGCGGGCTATGTAAGGTTTTTTTGCCTGGTACACCCGGAGGAAAAGACAAGCAGGATGTATAAGTAATTTATGTACAGGTCCTTAGCATGATCACGTTGAGAGAGTACCTTCGGAAGAAATGCTGAGTGGAGTGTCTTCATAAATATGGAAACAAGGAATAGAAAAGCCTTAATCGCCATGAGCGGCGGCGTCGACAGTTCGGTGGCTGCCGCTCTTATGATTCAGGCGGGTTATGAGTGCATCGGCTGCACGATGAAACTGCTGGACTCTTCTGTGATGAATGCGATGAATACCTGCAACAGAGCAGAAGCAGACAGTGGAGCCGGATATGGGAATGCTGTCTGTGTTGGTACAGATCGATCTCCACATACCTGCTGCAGCCTTGAGGATGTGGAGGATGCCAGATCTGTGGCGCGGAAGCTGGGCATGCCCTACTATGTTTTCAACTTCACGTCGGACTTTGGCGAGAAGGTCATCGACCGGTTTGTCAGGATTTATCAGGCAGGAGGGACACCGAATCCATGCATCGACTGTAATCGATATATGAAGTTTGGCAGGCTGTTTCTGCGTGCGCAGGAGCTTGGCTGCGATGTAGTCGTGACGGGTCATTACGCCAGGACAAGGTTTGATGAGAAGAGCGGCAGATGGCAGCTTCTTCGCGTAAAGCGCCCAGACAGGGATCGCGGTCTGGAAGAAAGCCAGGATCAGAGGAGCAGCCAGGATTTGAAGAGCAGTCAGGATTCAGGGGAAGACCGGTACTCAGAGAAGGATCAGACGTATGTCCTGTATTCCCTGACACAGGATCAGCTTGCACATGTGAGATTTCCCCTTGGTGAATATGCCGACAAGGAAGAGGTGCGGCAGATGGCGGATCGGTGGGGGTTTGTGAACTCTCATAAGCCGGACTCGCAGGATATCTGCTTTGTCCCGGATGGAAAATATGCGGACTTCATTGAGCGCCGGACCGGGAAGAAGGCGCCGTGCGGCGATTTTGTGGATGAGGATGGAAATGTGCTTGGCACCCACAAAGGTTTGATCCACTACACGATCGGCCAGAGGCGCGGACTGGGACTCGCCCTGCCGGCGCCGCTGTATGTCAGCCGGATCGACACCGCGAAGAACCAGGTTGTCCTCACATCGGAGGACCGTCTGTATTCCAGGCGTCTTATAGCGGAGGACTTCAACTGGATCTGGACGGACACACCGCCCGTGGGATATACCTGCGAGGTTACCGCGAAGCCCCGCTACCGCGCGAGGGAGGCCGCCGCTACCGCAAGGGTGCTGGAGGGGGGGAAAGTGGAGGTGCTGTTCCACGAACCCCAGCGTGCGTTGACCGTCGGGCAGGCCGTCGTGCTGTACAGTGGTGAGAATGTGGTGGGAGGCGGCACAATCTGTGAGGTGCCGGGAGATTGACAGAACAAATGTTTGCGCGATTAGCTGCGGTGTAGTACAATAGAAGAGCGAATCATCTACGGAGAGGTACCGTCCCATGGATTTCAAACTGCACTCGGAATACCAGCCTACCGGGGACCAGCCGGAGGCAATTGAGGCTCTCACGGAGGGCTTTCGAAGCGGCAACCAGGCGCAGACGCTGCTTGGCGTGACCGGTTCCGGCAAGACCTTCACGATGGCGAATATTATCCAGAAGCTGAACATGCCGACGCTAGTCATTGCGCACAACAAGACGCTGGCGGCCCAGTTGTATGGAGAGTTTAAGGAATTCTTTCCGGAGAACGCAGTCGAGTACTTTGTCTCCTACTATGATTACTATCAGCCGGAGGCGTATGTGCCGCAGACGGACACCTATATCGAGAAGGATTCTTCCATCAATGACGAGATCGACAAGCTCCGGCTGTCCGCGACAGCTTCCCTGACCAGCCGCAGGGATGTCGTGGTGGTGAGCTCTGTTTCCTGTATCTATGGCCTGGGCAGTCCCATCGACTTCAAGGAGATGGCACTGTATCTGCGCGCAGGTGAGGAGCGCGACCGGAACGAGATTCTCCGCAAGCTGGTGCATTTACACTATGAGAGGAATGATATCGACTTCCACCGGTCCACATTCCGTGTGAGAGGGGATGTCCTGGACATTTTTCCGGCGGAGACGGACAGATACGCGTACCGCGTGGAATTCTTCGGAGATGAGATCGACCGTATCACACAGATCGATCCGGTGACCGGGAAGGCACAGAGTTCCCTGAGCTTCATCGGCGTATTTCCGGCGTCCCACTATGTCACTCCGACGGAGAAGGTAATGGAAGCGGTGCGGGGGATTGAGGAGGAGCTGGAGGAGCAGGTGAAGTACTTCCGCTCTGAGGACAGGCTTCTGGAGGCACAGCGCATTCTGGAGCGGACCAACTACGATGTCGAGATGCTGCGCGAGACAGGCTTCTGCTCCGGGATCGAGAATTACTCCAGGCATATGGACGGACGCGCACCCGGGACGCCGCCGCAGACACTGCTGGATTATTTTCCTGATGAGTTCCTGATCATCATCGATGAGTCACACATGACGCTGCCGCAGCTTCGCGCCATGTACAACGGCGACCAGTCGCGCAAGACGACGCTGGTGGACTATGGGTTCCGCCTGCCCAGTGCGAAGGACAACCGGCCTCTTCGTTTTGAGGAGTTCGAGGACAGAATTGACCAGATCCTGTTTGTCTCGGCCACTCCGGGACCGTATGAGAAGGAGCATGAGCTCCTGCGCGCGGAGCAGATCATCCGTCCCACAGGCCTGCTGGACCCGGCGATCGATGTGCGGCCCGTGGCAGGCCAGGTGGACGATCTGGTGAGCGAGATCAACAAAGAGACGAAGAAGGGAAACAAGGTTCTTGTCACGACGCTCACGAAGCGGATGGCAGAGGACCTGACGGAATACCTGAAGGAGGCAGGGATCCGGGTGAATTACCTTCATTCGGACATTGATACCCTGGAGCGGACGAAGATCATCCGCGACATGAGGCTGGGCGTGTTCGATGTCCTGGTCGGGATCAATTTGCTCCGTGAGGGTCTCGATATCCCGGAGATTACGCTGGTTGCGATCCTGGACGCGGACAAGGAAGGCTTTCTGAGATCGGAGACTTCCCTGATCCAGACAGTCGGAAGGGCGGCCAGGAACGCGGACGGGCATGTTATCATGTACGCGGACACGGTCACAGGGTCCATGCAGGCTGCGATCGATGAGACCAACCGCCGCCGTGCTGCCCAGCAGGCGTACAACAGGGAGCACGGAATCACACCGACCACCATCCGCAAGAAGGTGCGTGACCTGATCGCGATCTCAAAGGATATCGCTAAAACCGAGGAGAAGTTTGAGAAGGATCCGGAATCTATGAGCCGCGCCGAGCTTGAGAAGCTTGTGAAGGATATTGAGAAGCAGATGCGGAAGGCGGCCGCCGACCTGAATTTCGAGGCCGCGGCGCAGCTCCGCGATCAGATGATTGAGCTGAAGAAGTTCCTGTAAAAACAACATCTGTAATGAGGTTTTATATATGCCAGAACATTCACCCGCACCCCGGCGGGACATCAGCAGGTATATCCGCATCCGGGGCGCCGCGGAGCACAATCTGAAGAACATCGACCTGGACATTCCCCGTAACCAGTTCGTCGTCATGACAGGGCTGTCGGGATCGGGAAAGAGCAGTCTGGCCTTTGACACGATTTACGCGGAGGGCCAGCGCAGATACATGGAGTCTCTCTCCAGTTATGCCCGCCAGTTCCTCGGACAGATGGAGAAGCCGAAGGTAGAGAGCATCGAGGGGCTTCCGCCCGCGATTTCAATTGACCAGAAGTCGACGAACCACAACCCCAGGTCAACCGTGGGAACGGTGACGGAGATCTATGATTATTTCCGTCTGCTGTATGCCCGCTGCGGCATTGTTCACTGTCCGGAGTGCGGGCGGGAGATCAGACGGCAGACGGTGGACCAGATGTCGGATATCCTGATGTCGCTTCCGGAAAGGAGCCGGCTGCAGCTGCTCTCCCCGGTCGTGCGGGGGCGCAAGGGACAGCATGAGAAGGTGATCTCCCAGGCGAGGAAGTCGGGCTATGTCCGCATCCGGATCGATGGGAATCTTTATGAGCTTTCGGAGGAGATTCGGCTCGACAAGAATATCAAGCACAATATAGAGATTGTGGTTGACCGTCTTGTTGTGAAGGAGGGGATCGGAAAGCGCCTGAGCGAGTCTCTGGAGCAGGCGCTGCAGCAGTCGGGCGGCCTGGTCTATGTGGAAGTACAGAGGCCGAAGACGGAGAACGACCTGCACGCGGATAAAATCGGGAATGATACTTCGGAAGACGATATAAAAGCCTCCCGGAGTCGAAATACGAATGCAGAAAACTCTGAGAACAGGGATACCGCGGAGAGCGGAGAAGACGGCACGCATCAGGGAACAGAGATGCTGACGTTCTCCGAGAATTATGCGTGCCCTTATGATGGCACCAGCATCGAGGAGATCGAGCCGAGGTCATTTTCCTTTAATAATCCGTTCGGCGCCTGCCCGGAGTGCACGGGGCTCGGGTATCGGATGGAATTTGACGAGGACCTGATGATCCCGGACAAGAGCCTGTCGATCAATGAGGGTGCGATCGTTGTCCCTGGCTGGCAGTCGAGCCGGCAGGAGGGGTCATTTACGAGGGCGCTGCTGGATGCGCTGGCCCGGGAGTACCATTTCAGCATGGATACGCCGTTTCGCGACTATCCGAGAGAGATTCATGATATCCTGATCTATGGGACACAAGGCCGCGAGGTCAAGGTGCGTTACCGCAGCCAGAGGGGCGAGGGCACCTACGATGTGGCGTTCGAGGGGTTGATCCGGAATGTGCAGCGCAGGTACCGTGAGACCTTCGGCGAGACCATGAAGGCGATGTATGAGACCTTCATGCGCATCACGCCCTGCAAGGCCTGTGGCGGCCAGAGGCTGAAGAAGGGCGCGCTGGCGGTGACCGTCGACGGCAGGAACATCTATGAGATGACGACGCTCTCGATCGGAGA
>ONVT01000306.1 GCA_900321365.1 uncultured Eubacteriales bacterium
GTCCATTGATAAGTTCATCCTCTTCCCCGACAGCTGGGAGAAGTACGAATGCGCTGAGCTTAACTTTTCTTCAAAGGACGAGGGCGGAACGCTCTGGCAGGCCGGCGAGCGCATCAGGGCCTACAAGCTGGCAAAGAGCGTGAAAGAATACAGTAAGCCCGTGGACAAGAAAAAGTGGGTTCAGACACCCAATACGGTCAACTGCGGCTACGTCGCGTCGATGAACGCCGTAAACATTCTGGGCGGATTTACGCAGGGTCAAATCTATAGCAGCGACATGAGCGACGAGGCGATCCTTGGCACGCTTGGCTGGGTGATCGGGCACGAGATTTCCCATGCCTTCGACTCTTCCGGCGCCCAGTTCGATAAGGACGGCAATATGAACCGGTGGTGGACCAACGAGGACTTTGCCGCGTTTCAGAAGCGCAATGAGAAGATGGTTGCCTACTACAACGCCATGCACCCCTGGGCCGGGCAGGATTTCCACGGTAAGATCATGACCGGGGAGGGCTGCGCGGACATGGGCGGAATGAAGGTCGTGCTTCGCATCGCAGCCGGGAAAAAGAACTTTGATTACGATACGCTTTTCCGCACTCTCTGCCTGGTGTGGATGGAAAAGGGCACCCTTCAGGCGGCCTATTACCAGATCAACGACGTGCATCCGATGGGTTACCTGCGCGTCAACTGCACGCTGCAGCAGTTTGATGAATTCATCGACTTCTATGGGATCAAAGAGGGCGATGGCATGTATCTCGCTCCGGAGGACAGAGTGGCGATCTGGTAACAACATAGAACAAACAGAAAGAAGGTTTTGATCTTATGAAAAAAAGGAATGCATTATTGCTCAGCTTGTGCCTGATGGCAGCTGCGATGCCTGTGATGGCGGAAGATGTCTCGGAAAAGGACATGACCCTCACCGTGGAAGAAATCTACCAACAGGGGAAGGCGGCGTATGAGGCGGAGGATTACGCCAAGGCGGCCGCATACTATGAACTGGTCGCGGAGTGTTACCGCGGGGCGGAGGACAAGGGCGAGGCGGTAACGCCGGAGCAGCTGAGCGAGCTGAATCGGGCGAGCATCTCCAATATGAAGATCGAGGAAGGCCCCGTTTATGTCATTGGTCATAAAAGCCCGGATTCGGATACCGTTTGCAGCGCCATCGCCTATGCCCGTTTTCTGACAATGCTGGGCTATCCGGCAGAAGCGGCCATCACGGCACCCGTGAATCGGGAGACGGAATATATTCTGAAAACGGCAGGCGTTGAAGTGCCGCCTGTGATGGAGGATGCTTCCGGAAAATCCATATTCCTCGTGGATCACAGCGAATATGGCCAGGCCGCAGAAGGGATGGAGGATGCGCATATTGTCGGCGTCATCGATCATCACGGCGTTGGCAACGTCACCACCGGACATCAGGTGGTTTATGAGGCAAAGCCGATTGGCTCTTCCGCCACCATCATATGGCTGGATTATCTGAATTACGGCGTTGAAATCGACAAGGAAACCGCGACACTCCTTCTTGGCGCGATCCTGTCCGACACGGCGAACCTGACGATATCATCCGTTACGGAAACGGATCGGCAGGCGGTGCCATATCTTGCCGACCTCGCTGAAATAACGGATGTGAATGATTTCTATTGGAATCTGCATTCTGAAGCGCTGTCCTATGCTGACATGAGCAATCAGGAGATATTCTTTTCCGATTATAAGGAATATGAGACTTCCGGCGTAAAATACGGTATCGGACTGATCAGCGTGATCGATGAGGATCATGCCAAAGAGATGGCAGAGCGCATGAAAGAAGCCCTTCCCGCATGCATGGAGTCCGTGGATATGGATCTGCTGTATGCAGAAGTCGGGATTCGGGAGGGCGATGTGAAGATCGACTATATCGTCTGCTGCGACGGGCAGTCCGTGGATGTTTTTGAAGCGGCCTTCCCGGAGGGTGGTGAGTTCGACGGCACCTCTTATATTTTCAGAAACGGAGGGCTGGGGAGAAAATCCAAGTTGGTTCCGGGATTGACGGAATATCTGAATGCGCATCCGAAGGAATGATTTAGAAGCGTGTAAAAAAGCTGCACAAAAGGAGGAACTTTTGTTACATGTCTGCTTTGCCTGTTGCCAAAAATGAACCGAATGATATTAAGATACGGAAGCTTAGAGATACGCTGGTCACCGGAGGGCTTGCGATCATTGCGTTTGGAATCTGGACGGTCGTAAAAAGTATTATAGAGACATTCACCATTCTCGAACCCATGATCGGAAGCCTCACCGCCAAGGATCTTAATCAGGTGCAGGCAGAGCAGCTCAAATCTATGATCAGGGATAACTCGCTGTTTACCATCCTTTTTTTCATGATCCTTGTTTTTCTGGTTGTTGACCTGGCCCTGCGCCTCTACGTTGGTCTTTCCGCCCGCGCGATCGGTCTGCAGAAGAAAAAAAAGAACGGGAAGGAGAGAAGTGGGATCGCCTGGCTTATTTGGGGGATCATTCTGGCAGCTGTCGGTATCTATTCCCTGATCATCAGTCTCATCAACACCGGTGAAACCCTTCGGATATATTCCATCGTGTACTACGTGGTATCGCTTTTTGTGGACGTAACCTCTGTGATCGTAACGATAGAAGTGATCGTTTCGGGATTCAAACTTCGGGGCCTGGTCAAACAATAAAAAGACATGGGGGAGGTGCGGGATGCAGCTTGATTTTCATTATTATGCGACTTACTGCGCTGCGGTTCTGGCCGGGTATTCACATGCGGATGCTCTGCAGATCTCTTACAGCGCTCAGTTCGCGGACAACTGTACCAGAACCTTTCTGGCCGGTATTCATGCACCGGATGCCGCGGCGACCACGCAGTCGACGATGGAGATGGCGGATACAAATCTGAATAAAACCGGGATTGCGGATATCACCCGGATCTGGGCCTCCTTCCATTTTCTCCCGTATGACCTCTATGCGGATGCGCCAAGCGGCAGTAAGGATTTCAAGAATAAATACCGCCTGATCTGCCGCAGCAACGGGGCCCTGCTTACGGACACCGTGAACCTGGCAAAGGGAGGGAACCTGCAGGCTGTCGGTGTGGCCATGCATGTGCTTGCGGATACCTGGGCACATGCGAATTTTGCCGGGACGCCTTCCATGATGGTGAATGATACAAATTACCATTTCTATGAGTACATCCGGGAAAATGGGGAATGGATCAGGAGGAAGGTTCAGTTTGGCCTCGGTTCCGAAGAAAACCTGGAGCAGGGCAGATACATCAATACGATTTCTACCAAGACTGAGACATCCATTATGAGCCTGGGCCACGGGCAGGCCGGGCATCTGCCTGATTACAGCTGTCTGCGATATGTGTACATGCCATCCTGGGGCAGGTACGAAGAGATCTATAAAGATAATCCCTCTGATTATTGGCATGCGTTCTGCCAGATGATCTATGCGATGAAATTCCTGCGGGGTGAAGTGGAGAGCTTTGAGCTTAACCACTATGATTTCGAAGCGGCCGCACCCTATGAGAATGAGATCAAGGCTATCCTTGAAAAGCGCCAGCTCGACGACAGTGCAGACTGGAAGGCCCTGGGGGAAAAGATTTCCGGCTGTGAGATCGAAGAGTTCAGTACGGAAAAGTATGTTAAGGAGTATATGGATGCCGGTCCGCAGGCAAAGAACGAAACCTTCCTCGGGAAGTACTTCCAGGCTGCCATGGCACATAAGGTCATGGTGACGGAAAAGATCATCGCCTCCGGCAATACGCTGGCAGGTAAGAGCCTCAATTACATGAAGAAAGGGAGATGGATCAGGATAAAGTTCAGGCTGCCGGGGAGGAGGTCAGACAATGGGAATACATAACAGGATCTTACACATTCTGATTGCCGCCGGCCTGATCTTCATGGCCGTTCTGCTGTTTTTTCTCGGGGAGTACGGTACACAACTGGTTGCGCTGATCATGGGGTTTACATTGCTTATTTATGGGATTCGCTGCCTTGTGGCCTATTTTTTGAAATTCCGTTTTACAGTAGGCGGAAGGATGCAGCTCTATATCGGGATTATTGTGATGGACCTGGGACTTCTGATTCTCGGTTCCTTCAACGGTTCCAGCATCCTTATCATGCTTTATCTGCTTGGGTTCCGTTTTGTCACGGGCGGGATTGACGTTGCGCGTGCCCTTGAGGCCAGAAAGAACAAGGCGCCCTGGAAGATCAGGATGGCAGCCGGAATCATCAGCATAGTTACGGCACTGGGTTTCATCTTCTTCAAAGATCCGTATGCAGTCGTGGATATTTACTGCATTGGCCTGCTGATTTCTGCTGTGGAACATATCATTACTGCGTTTCGAAGGAATAAAATTGTCACGATCGCATAATGGTGTTTTTGCAGGAGAAGAGAGACGAATGAAAGTATATTCAAAGGTCAGGCAGCTTCCCACGGGTCAGGCATCGGAGAAACTGGTCGAGGGCTGTCTTGTTCTTGAAGGAGGCGCGTTTCGCGGCCTTTATACGCAGGGTTTTCTGGATGCAATGATGATCAATGATCTGAATCTTTCCTGCGTGATCGGTGTGTCAGCGGGGGCTCTTTCCGGAGCAAGTTACGTGTCCGGGCAGATCGGGCGGTCAGGAAGGATCAATCTGACGTATCGCCATGACAGCAGATACATCGGGACGAGAGCGCTTATTCATAACCACAGCATTCTGGATGTAGGCTTTCTGACGGAGGAGAGAGGAATACTGGAACCTTTGGATACAGAAAGGTTTTACAGGCCGGATCAGCGGTTTATTGCTGTGGCGACCAACTGCCGGACCGGAAGACCAGCCTGTTTTGAAAAGGGAAAGTGCAGCGACATGATGGCTGCCCTCCGTGCTTCGGCTGCGATACCGTTCATATCGCAAATGGTAAAGATAGAAGGAGTGCCATATCTTGATGGGGCCTGCTCCTGCAGGATCCCATATCTCTGGGCATTAAAAAGCGGATATGAGAAAATCGTTGTGATCCGGACAAGGGACCGTGAGTTCAGAAAGGAAGAGTCCGGACCAAAGAGAAAGTATCATCTTTACAGAAAGTATCCGGAGCTTGTCAGACGGCTTGCAAATGGCGATCACGCCTATAATCTGCAGTGTGATGAACTTGACAGGCTGCACCGGGAAGGAAGGGTTTTTATGGCTGCGCCGTCAAAGACGGTTACAGTGCAGCAGCTTGAGAAAGATATGGAAAAGCTGGGTGATCTCTACTGGCTGGGATATCAGGATTGTATGGATCAGTTGACGGAGTTGAAAAGATATCTTATTGCCGCCTGTTGAGGATAGCCAGGCTTATTCCCATAATAACAGGGAATACTATGGCTGCTCCGATTCCGATCCTTATATTGTCATTTATGATGCTGGCGACAGCTCCTGCAAGAGTAGGACCGCCGGAACAGCCTAAGTCTCCTGCCAGCGCTAATAACGCGAACAGGAGCGTACCTCTCCCCCTGACAAGTGCCGATGCAGTGCTGAAGGTGCCGGGCCAGAATATACCGACCGAAAAGCCTGCCAGTCCACAACCAAGAAGTGCAACGATGGGGTTTGGAACGAATACAATGATCAGATACGCTGCAATGCATAGTACAGTTGAAATACTCATATAGACTCTCAGGTTAATCTTATGTCCTTTCAGTCCATATATGGTTCTTGATACCCCCATGCAAAAAGCAAACAGCATAGGTCCAAGGATATCTCCCAGGGTTTTTGTGACACCGAGCCCTTTCTCGGCAAAGGCGGATGACCACTGGCTTACCGCCTGCTCGGAAGCTCCCGCGCTTAACATCATAAGAAACATGAGCCAGAAAAGTCCCTGTGTGGCAAGATCCTTTATGCCTGCTGTTTCCTCTGTACCGGATTCCAGTCTGGCTATAGGTACCCGGGTGAAGAGAACAAGGTCTATGGCCGGGACGATGCACCATAAAACAGCCATTGTTCTCCAGTTCGATATACCTGCGAAAGCAAAGAAGGCAGTCGACAGGAGGACAACTGCCACATGTCCCCAGCAATATGCCGAATGCAGAAGGCTCATCTGGGTTTCCTTGTTTTCTGTCGGGCATGCTTCCACGATGGGGCTGACAAGAACTTCCTGAAGTCCTCCTCCGATCGCATAGATACATACACAGAGAAGGATTCCGGCAAACGGCTCCATTACTTTTCCTGGCAGGACAGTCAATAACAGGAAGCCGACAATGACGGAGGCATTCGACAATATCATGGATGCCCTGTATCCTATCTTTTCTATAAAAGGTGTTGAGAACAGATCGATCAGCAGCTGAAGCCCAAAGTTGAACGTAATAAGAAGCGTTATCTTTCCCAATGGGATCCCAAACTCTGATTGCAGCCGGATAAACAGAAGCGGCACGAAGTTGTTTACAATAGCCTGAACAACATATCCAAGATATGCTGCCTTGATTGTCATATTGTACTTGTTTTTCATATCTCAATCCCTGTATGGCAGATTCGAGTTTATTCTCATGATAAACCCGCCAAAAGTTGATTGCGGATTGCGACGCGAAGATAGTCTTTTAGGGTTCCGCAGGCAAGCTTGCGTAGAGGTCAGGCTTTTGGCGCTATAATCATATCATGTTCTGCTTTTCATTTCCTTAGTTATCTCCTGTCGATATTGCATAAATGTGTTTCTTTCTTCACGGTTCTCTGATACTATGAATCTGTAAGCAATAATCTGACTATCTTGCATGAAAAACCATTTCTGAGATCGGAGGATAAGATGACAGGAGAGATCAGAGCGGTATGCATCAGTGAGCGTAAGGGAACTCAGAAGACAAATGTAAAAAAAGGGGTGTTTATCAGGAATCATGGCATTGAGAAAGACGCCCATGCGGGGAGCTGGCACAGGCAGGTAAGTCTGATCAGCGCAGATAAGATCGAAGAATTCCGAAGCAGGGGAGCCGATGTGGAATACGGCGCATTTGGAGAAAACCTGGTTGTGGAGGGGATTGACTTCCGAAACCTTCCAGTGGGAACAAGACTCAGGTGCGCAGACGTGCTGCTGGAGATGACGCAGATCGGCAAGGAATGCCACACCCACTGCGCGATCTATCATCAGGTGGGCGACTGTATCATGCCCAGGGAAGGCGTGTTTGCCCGTGTTCTGGAAGGTGGTACCATCCAGACGGGTGACGTGATGGTTATCGAGCCGCGACTGGAGAAGATGCCGTGGCAGGCTGCGGTGATTACGCTCAGTGATAAAGGGGCGAAAGGGGAGAGGGAAGACAAGAGCGGCCCTGCCATTGCGAAAAGACTTGAGGAAAACGGCTATGAGGTCATTGAACAGTTTATGATCAGTGATGATCCCAAATTGTTGACGCATCATCTGATCCGTCTGTGTGATCAAAGAAGGCCGGATCTGATTCTGACGACCGGAGGAACCGGTTTTTCCAGCCGGGACCAGACGCCGGAGGCGACACTTGCAGCAGCACAGAAAAATGCTCCCGGAATAGCTGAAGCAATCCGCTTATCATCCATGAAGATTACAAAACATGCCATGCTGTCCCGCGGCGTATCCGTGATCCGGGGAAAGACGCTTATCATCAATCTGCCGGGCAGCCCAAAGGCCTGCATGGAGAGCATGGATGTTTTCATGGATGCAATCCCGCACGCCATGGGACTTCTGCGGGGCGATGTGCAGGACTGCGCGGTAACCAGTCACGGCCCCGCAGCTGAGGGGGTGTGACTTGCAACATTGCGTGGCCAAAGAGGCTAAAGGGTGAACCGCAGTAAGGAAATGTTTTCCGAAGTCATATATTTGTGTGGTATACTGACTATGTCAATATGAGCAATCTGTCTTGAGTTGTTTATAAACCTGAGCAGACAGGCAGGATGTTCAGGCAGTGATCTGACAGACCCTGAAGAGCTTTGACAGGATATTTATTCAACATGGAGGAAAAGTGATGAGTATGAAAAAAAGGATGGATGCAATTATATTTGCGCTGATTTTTGCGTTTGTATTAATTCCTGTTGTGGGAATTGTGGCTTTTGCAGAAACAGCAGATCAGAAACCACTGACCACTTACTGGACAGCAGATTCAAGCGTAGCGCAAAGCCTGCGGGAATACGTGGAAAAAGTGACGGATCCGACAGACAAGGAGAATTTTATTCCGCAGAAGGACCGGATTGCCGTGTTTGATATGGACGGAACCCTCACCTGTGAGACGTATTACACTTACTTCGATACGATGATGTTCATAGAGTACTGCCTGCATGACCATCCGGACAAGGTATCGGATGAGTTAAAAGAGGTCGCCACATCGATCGAGCCGGGTTACAAGGCGGATGAGGCGCTGGCAAGGAATTTTGCCAAAGCATATGCCGGAATGACTCCGCAGGAACTCTATGATTACGCGAAGGACGAGTTTGGTCAGAAATACACCTCTAGCTTTACCAATATGAAGTATATCGACAATATGTACCTTCCGATGGCGGAACTTGTAGAGTATCTTTATGACAATGGATTCACGATCTACGTGATCAGCGGAACGGAACGCACCACTTCCCGTGCAATTATCGAGAACTCTCCGATCAAAGACTTTGTCACGCCGGATCATTATATCGGAACAGATTTTGAAGTGAAGGTAAAGGGCTATGAGACAGTAAGCTCGAATATGGATTTCAAATATGAGGTCGGTGATGAGCTTGTGTATACGGGCGGTTTTATCCAGAAAAACCTGAATGCCAACAAAGCCATCTATATTGAGCGGGAGATCGGACAGCGCCCGGTGCTTGCGTTTGGAAACTCCTCAAGCGACACCAGCATGATGGATTATACGATTGACAGCGTAAACCAGTATCCTGCCCAGGCCTATATGCTTGTTGCGGATGATTCGGAGAGAGAATGGGGCACGCAGGACTGGTCAGAAAAATCTGCTCAGTATCTGGAAATGGGCTATATACCGGTGTCCATGAAGAATGATTTTGCCCAGATCTATCCGGAAGGAGTCAAAAAGGGGGAAGAACAGTATCGGAAGAGCGACTGGGTGCCGGAAACAGAAGCGGAAACGGATTTCGTGACGGCAGTGGAAACAGAAGATGAAACTGAAGAATACCAGGAAGAAATCGCAGCATAAACGATTATAAATGAAACCCTTATGGCGCTCCCTCCCGGGGGCGCTTTTTGTAATACAGGTCCTGCTGCCTGAAAGAGCGTCAGGCCTCTGAACTGTAACTCTTCGAAGGAAAACCCTGCGCAATCTTCACAAGTTATTTCTGAACAGCTCCATACTCTGTGGTATAATGTGCGAAGAGAGTGTGAGGAGGCACCCCCCAATATGGTGAACAGAAGAAAGAATCATACCACGCTTATCGCAGTCATCGGAATTATCCTTCTGGCGGCCATCCTGATCGGAGGGATGATCTGGATGGGACAAAGCGCTCACAGGGATACGGTCGATGCGGTGCGGTCGGTCAGCCTCCTGTACCTGGATGAACTGGCCGGGCGCAGGGAGCAGGTTGTCGAGAACAACCTGAACGACAGCATCGGAGTCATCAACACTGCTGTCGGAATGATAACGGACGAAGACCTGAGTGACCTGGAGCATATGCGCTCCTACCAGCGTGACATGAAACAGCTTTTCAAGCTGGACCGGTTTGCCTTTGTGGATTCGGACGGGCTGGTTTATACGGCAGACGAAGGGATCCAGGATGATATTGACGAGTATTCCTTTGATCCGAAAACCATCGAGGAGCCTGAAATCTCTGTCAAGGATCTGGATACCCCGGAGAAGAAGGTCGTTATCGCGGTGCCGATCAGGGACAAGGATCTCTACATTGACGGGAAGAGGCTGGATGTCTGCTTCATGGAGATTGACATGGATGTCATGCTGAAGGGGGCTTCCATGCAATCCCAGGCGAACGGGACGACCTTCTGCAACCTCTACACTTCGGACGGCGTCGCGCTCAGCAACACTGTGCTCGGAGGGCTCGCGGCGGAGGACAACCTTCTGGAGGCCCTGGAGCATGCGCAGTATGAGCCGGGGAATTCTTCCGAACAGGTGGTGCGTGACTTCAAAGAAAGCAGTAAAGGCGTTGTATCCTTTACCTACGGTGACATTCAGGAAACTCTCAGCTATGCCCCTGTGAATGGAACGGACTGGATGCTCACCTATCTCATCCGGGAGAGCGTGATCGGTGACAGAATCTCAGACGTGACGAATGGCATCATAAGGCGCAGCGTGATTCAGTGCCTGCTGATCGTGCTTGTGCTGGGAGTGATGTTTTTCTTCATCTTCCGGCAGAATCGCAGGAACACGAAGCTCAGGCTTGAGAAGGAGAGGTCGGAAGCGGAAAACCGGGTCAAGCATCAGGAGATGGAACAGCGGCTTGCGCTGCAGGAGAAGCTGATCGAACAGCAGAACCGTCAGGAGGAGCAGGCCAGGATGATCACCGCGCTGGCTTCCGACTTTCGCAGCGTCTACTATCTGGAACTGGATAAGGACAGCGGAGTGTGTTATCAGTCCCGCTCCGATATGGAAGGATTCCGTACAGGAGATCATTTCAGGTATCTGGAGTCGGTGACCACATACTGTAATCAGTATGTCCTGCCGGAATACCGGGAGGAATTCCTGCGGTTCATCCAGCCGGACACGATCCGGGAGGGATTGAAGGAAAACAGGGTGATCTCCTTCCGGTACATGATCAATGTGAATGGAAAGGATTCCTTCGAGGCAGTGCGTTTCGCGGGGGTTCGTCACCCTGAAGATCGGGATGACCATGTTGTGCACAGTGTCAGCGCAGGCTTTGCGGATGTGGATGAACAGACCCGCAGGGAAATTGGACAGCAGCGTGCACTCAGCGATGCGCTGGAGGCCGCCGAGCAGGCCAACAGGGCGAAGACGGCGTTCCTTTCGAACATGAGCCATGAGATCCGTACGCCTATGAACGCGATCATCGGCCTGAACAGCATTGCCATGAATGATCCGACGGCTTCTGATCAGATAAAGGAATACCTGGAAAAGAGCGGATCGTCCGCCCAGCACCTGCTTGGGATCATCAATGATATCCTGGATATGTCCCGGATCGAATCGGGAAAGATGGTCATAAAGAACGAAGAGTTCTCCTTTGCCAGAAGCCTGGAGCAGGTGAATACCATCATCAGCGGACAGTGCAGGGACAAAGGGCTGCGCTATGACTGCCGTACCATCGGAAAGATCGATGACTACTATATCGGCGACGAGATGAAACTCAAGCAGGTCATGATCAACATCCTGGGCAACGCTGTCAAGTTCACCCCGGAGGGTGGAACGGTGACCTTCCTGATTGAGGAAGGTCGGCGGTTTGACGGGAAGGCCATGCTGAAGCTCATTTTCAGCGATACCGGTATCGGCATGAGCAGCGTTTACCTGCCGCGCCTGTTTGACGCGTTCAGCCAGGAAGATGCCTCCTCCACAAGCCGGTATGGGAGCACAGGGCTTGGCATGCCGATTACAAAGAGCATCGTCGAGCTGATGAACGGACATATTGAAGTGGAAAGCGAGAAGGGCGTCGGCACGACCTTCACTGTGTCTGTCACGCTTGGAGAGTCGGATCACAAAGACGGAGTCATCGCGGAAGGCGAACTGAACCCTCGTGAGATGAGCGTACTTGTAATCGACGATGACCATATCGCGCTGGAGCATGCCCAGATCATACTGGGTCAGGTCGGAATTGACTGTGAAGTGGCACTGTCTGGTGACCAGGGCCTTGACATGGTGAAACTGCGTCACGCGCGCAGGGAGGATTATAACCTTCTGCTGATTGACTGGAAGATGCCGGACATGGACGGCGTGGAGACAACAAAGCAGATCCGTTCCATTGTGGGGCATGATATGCCGATCATCATCCTGACCTCCTACAACTGGGATGAGGTGGCTGACGAGGCCAGAAGTGCGGGCGTGGACTCTTTCGTCCCCAAACCGCTCTTTGCCGGCAGTGTCCTGGAGCAGTTCAGAGATGCCTTCAGGAGGAAGAACACGTCTCTTGTCCAGGGCCGTGCCGACCTGAAAGGCCGTCATGTGCTGCTGGCGGAGGACGTCGTGGTGAATATGGAAATCATGATCATGGTTCTTGGCATGCGTGAGATCGACGTGGATGTGGCGGAAAACGGAAAGATCGCCGTAGAGAAGTTCTCCCAGCATCCCGATGGATACTATGACGCGATTCTTATGGACATGCGCATGCCGGAGATGGATGGGCTGGAGGCCACAAGAATCATAAGAGCCATGGATCGGGAGGACGCGAGACAGATCCCGATCATAGCGCTGACGGCGAATGCCTTTGACGAGGATGTACAGAGAAGCCTGCAGGCCGGGCTGAACGCGCATCTGTCCAAACCGGTAGAACCGGAAGCGCTCTTTGAGACACTGGAGACACTGATAAAACCTTAGCTTGGAGGGAATGAAATGTTTACAATCGATGAGCTGCGCCGGTACGGCGCAAATACAGCCGAAGGCCTTGCCCGCTGCATGAACAACGAGTCTTTTTACCTGCGCATCGTCGGGATGTCACTGGACGATCCCAATTTTGAAAAGCTTGCTGCCGCGGTTGGGAAAAATGACAAAAAGGAAGCTTTTGAGGCTGCCCATGCCCTCAAGGGAGTGCTTGGGAACGTCGCGCTCACGCCTCTCTATGAGCCGGTGAGTGAGATGACGGAGCTTCTCCGCAGCGGTGAAGACGCTGATTACCCGTCTTACCTGGAGAGGATTCTGCAGCAGCGCGATGCCCTGGTCGCGATGAAGGACAGCTGAGTATGGCACAGACAATCCTGATCCGTGAACAGGACCTGGCAGTTGAATTTCGCGTAATGGAGGACGGGACTGTAGAGCTGACGCGTTTTGCGCCGGGCTGCGCCTCCGTATCGGACGCTGTGATCCGGGAGTCTTCCCGTCCCGCCCCCATCATAGAGCTGCAGGTGACCGGCCGGTCGACACGGGATCTGCACGGGTACAAGCACAATGCTTCCAGTGCGTCTTTAGACCTTCGGTATGTCCGTCATGAATTCTTCGACCTGCCTTCCGGCAGGGAGCTTGTCATCACCCTGGAAAGCACGTATGGGCTGAAAGCTTTTTACCACATGCAGCTTTATCACGGCGTAAATGTTGTCCGGGTTTTCACAGAGCTGAAGAATGAAGGATCTGAGGCTGTTCCCGTGGAATACATTTCCTCGTTCGTTTTTCAGAATCTCTGCTCCGGGGGACAGCTTCCCTTCTATGAAAAGACCGATGTCTACGTTCCGCGCAGCAGCTGGTATTGCGAAGCACGCTGGCAGAAGGAGGATATCGAGCTTCTGAATCTGTCACGCATGGTGGAGAATGGGTTCCGCGCTCCGGGCTATGGCAGCAACCGTTTTGCCTATTCCGGCGTCAGCTCCTGGTCGGCCGTGGAATATCTTCCCATGGGATTTGCCCATGACAGGGAAGTCAATGAGACTTACTGCTTCCAGGTTGAAAGCTCCGGCCAATGGCTGGTCGAATATGACACCCAGCCTCCAAGGCACCTTGCCCTGGCGCTCAGCGGGCCGACAGAGCAGGAGCACGGATGGTGGATCAGTCTGAAGAAGGGTGAGTCATTTACCACAGTGCCGGCAGCGTTCGGCGTGGTAAAGGGCGGAATCAGCGAAGCTGCCGGCGCTTTGACACAGTACCGCCGCCGGATGCGGCGGCCGAATGAAGATGATGAGATACTGAATGTCGTCTTCAATGATTACATGAACTGTCTGGAGGGTGATCCGACCGAGGAAAAGGAGAAGGCGATCATCGACAGGGCGGCCCGGATGGGATGCGAATACTACTGTCTCGATGCCGGATGGTATGACAAAGGCTTCTGGTGGGACAGGGTCGGGGAGTGGAAGGAGTCCCGGGAACGGTTCCCGAACGGCCTGAAAGCGGTATGCGATTATGCCAGGAGCAGGGGCATGGTCATGGGGCTGTGGGTGGAGATTGAAGTTATGGGCGTGGAATGCGCCCTGGCAAAGACGCTCCCCGACAGCTGGTTTATCTGCCGCCATGGGAAAAGGCACATCGACAATGGCCGGTATCTGCTGGACTTCCGCAATCCGGATGTCCGGAAATACTGCAGGGATGTCATCGAGCGCCTGATCGCAGACTACGGCGTCGGTTATTTTAAGATCGACTACAACGTCACCATGGGATACGGAAGCGATCTTGATACGGACAGCTGCGCCGGAGCAATCCTCGGCCATTACCGTGCGCTTTATTCATGGTATGAGGAGATTTTTGCCGCGCATCCGGATCTGGTGATCGAAAACTGCGGATCCGGCGCCCAGCGTATGGACTACGGCATGCTCCGCCTCCTGAGCCTGCAGTCGACCAGCGACCAGACAGACTATCTCTACAACTCTTACATCGCATGCAGTGTTGCCGGTGCCGTCACGCCGGAACAGGGCGGGATGTGGGTCTACCCCTATGAGGACGAGCGGGAGCATGTCATATACAATATGGTGAATGGACTGCTGCTGCGGCCCTACATGAGCGGTATGGTCTGGAAACTGGGAGAGGAGAGCATGAAGCTGCTTTGTGAAGGGGTATCTCTCTATAAGAAGATCCGTACAGACGTCCGGAAGGGACTTCCTTTCTTCCCACTTGGCTTCAACACGATCAGGGACGACACCCTTGCATACGGGCTGCTTCTGGACGACAGGGCGTATCTGTCGGTCTTTACTCCCGGAACAGACACTGCCGTGATCCCGCTTGACTTTGGGGACAGGCATGTAAGGAGCGCGGAGGTCATATATCCCTCAGACATCGGGTGCGGTTTCAGCCTCAGGGACGATACCCTCACCGTGCACATGCCGCAGGAGAAAGCCGCGAGGCTGTTCCTGCTTACCGTTGTATGATGGCAGGATCATCTGTGGAAGGAGGAACCCGCGGAAGGAGGCGGCGCCGGAACACCATCATACTCGCCGCAGTGCTGGCCGCTGTTTTTCTGATTCTATACGGATTTCAGAGAAGGGCGCTCCCGGATTCGGGACTTGAGGTCGTGGTCCAGATGGACGGAGAGAAGATCCGAGGGATGGACCTTGACGAGGATGCGGAATACAGGGTGCAGACAGAGGATGGTCATTACAACGTGGTTGTGGTGCAGGATCAGAGTGTGATGGTCCGGGAGGCGGACTGCGAGAACCAGGTCTGCGTGATGACCGGACGGATCCGGTATCCGGGTGAAGTGATAGCGTGCCTGCCCCATAGACTGATCATCTATATTGAAGAATAGCCGGCGCATTCTCGTGACTTCAGTCATAAGTTGGACGTGTGAGGTTCACTGATCCGGGGCTGTCTTTTCCTGCAGCTGCACCGGTTCAGAAAACAAAGTAAGAGGGTACGGATGGAAGATCAGTTTGTAAGGACGCGGATGCTGTTTGGCAGCCGGAATATGGAGAAGCTCTCCCGGGCAAAGGTTGCGGTTTTCGGAATCGGCGGCGTCGGCGGATATGTGGCGGAGGCACTGGCCAGGAGCGGTGTCGGATCACTGATCCTGGTGGATCATGACACGGTGTCACTCAGTAACCTGAACCGTCAGATTATCGCGCTCCACAGCACCATCGGACGATACAAGGTGGATGTGATGGAAGAGCGGATCCGGGACATCTGTCCCGGAACGACAGTTGAGGCGAGAAGATGCTTTTATCTTCCACAGACAGCGGATCAGTTTGACTTCTCCCGTTATTCCTTTGTCGTGGATGCTGTGGACACTGTCACCGCAAAGCTGGAGATCATCCTGAGGGCAAAGGAATGCGGTGTTCCCGTGATCAGCAGTATGGGCGCGGGCAACAAGACCGATCCTTCCCTGTTCCGCACTGCTGACATCTATGAAACCTCGGTCTGTCCTCTTGCCAGGGTGATGCGCAGGGAATGCAGGAAACGCGGGATCCGTGATCTGAAAGTTGTCTATTCCCTGCAGGAGCCGGTCAGTCCGGTCCGGGAGGAGACAGCTCTCCCGGTCCCCGCGGACGGAGCTGGAAGAAAAGATACGCCAGGCAGTACGGCATTTGCCCCGGCTGCCGCCGGGCTGCTTCTGGCGTCGGTGGTTGTGGAGGATCTCCTGCGTAGTCAGGACCTGTTCAGAAGTCTCTGATTTCTTGTAACAAGTCACGTACCGCCCCCCGCTGCTGCGGTGCGTGACTTGTAGCGATTTCTTTGTGGCGGGAGCTGACTGTATCATTCAACGAACAGGAGAAAATCTGTGGTGGCCCTCCGTACAAGGCTGCCGTCGTCCGCGCGGTCGCCGTTCTCGTTGACGTACTCACCGTCCACGACGAGTGCGCTGCTTCCGCCGCCGTCCAGGCCGCGCGCGTATGTGCATCCGAGAGAGGAGAAAATCTCCTGCTCCTCGTAGATGGTGATGCCGCCGGAGTGATCGGCCCCGCCTGCCGTGATAATGTAGTACTCCAGCGGGCGGACCATCCCGATCGCCGTGCGCGGATAGGGATACTGGTTCCAGTCAAAGTCCGTGAGGACACATTTCTCCCCGTCACGGATCAGAAGATCCTCACAGGTTCCCCAGGAGAAGACGACATCCTGGGCAAGGACGGAATCGATCGTGTTGTAACCTGGTGAGAACAGTGTTCCATCCCTTCTCAGGCAGATCTCATAGCCGTCGGACCAGGGTCCGTGCACGACACTGTTGTCCCTGATCAGGAGTTCCCCGCCGGTTGCAAATCCCGTCTCATATTTGAAATAGCTGCCGTTGACCAGAATCTTTGCTCCGGTTCTGGCTGCCGCGTCCCCGGGAGTCTCTCTTTCTCCCGCGAAGTCTCCATACGAATCCTCCCCGCGGATCTGCCCGGCGTCGCTGACAATGACATGTGTCAGATAATAGAAGCCGCCCGTGGTCTTCTTCTTTGTGCAGGTGAAAAAGAGCGTGTCCGAAGCGTAACGGATATCGGCGTTTGAGAATTCTTCGGAGAATTCCTCCACTGCCTTTGCAGGGCCCGGATACGGTTCGAGCGTGCTGACCGTCAGTGACGAAGAAGGCGGCTGTGCCGGGACAGAGGATATCTGAGGCTGGGGGAGCACCTCCTCCAGCGTCGGGCCCTTTCTGGACTGTGTTTCTTTCACGACTTCAAACAGTCCGTCTGATACGACGACATCGCCGGATTCTCCGCTTCCCGGATCCGGCTCTTCGATACCTGCCTCTGTTTCTGTGACCATGATTTCATCGGCTGATGTACTGTGAAGCACACAGGACAGAATCAGTCCTGCGGCCAGAATAACCGCTGACTGTTTTCTTAACATATAAAGAGAACCTCCCCAATGAGCGCCATTTTACCACGAATGAACTCATAAGAAAAGAAGGTAGTAAAATTTCACAGGTGTCGACTGAAAAATGTGGTTTCCTTCATGCAGGTTGTGGTATACTGTTTACATGAGCAGCCTGTATAAACAGGAAACGAGCAATGAGGGAGGGAGTTGAGTATGGAAAAACTGTTTCATCTGCAAAAAAACCATACGAATGTACGGACAGAGCTTCTTGCAGGCCTCACGACATTCATGACGATGGCGTATATCGTCGCGCTAAACCCGAATCTGCTTACGAATTTCGGGGCAGAAGGCCAGGGACTGTGGAACGCGGTATTTATGGCGACCTGTATCGCTTCCGCGATCGGTACGATCACAATGGCGTTCCTGGCAAACAAACCGTTCGTCATGGCACCGGGCATGGGACTGAACAGTTTCTTCGCGGTGGTTGTCGCGAACATTGCAGCCATCACGGGAACAACATATCTGGTTTCGTTCAGGGCCGCCCTGTGCATCATCCTGATCGAGGGCATCCTGTTCCTGGTTCTCTCGGTTCTGAATATCCGTGAGAAAATCGTGCATGCGATCCCGCTCCCGATCCGTCTGGGCATCTCCCCGGCGATCGGCCTGATGCTGCTGAACATCGGACTGGGATCCAATGTGGGCATCTACTCCGAAGCGGGAGGTCCGTTCTACGCGCTGCGTGACTTCTTCGGAGCCCTCACCCCTTCCCTTGGCAAGGAACAGATGGGAAGCGGATACACAACAATGGTACTGACTGTTGTCACGATGTTTGTCGGACTGTTCGTCATCATCTTCCTGAACGAGAAAGGAATCAAGGCTTCGGTTCTGGGAGGAATGCTCGTTGCATCCATCGTGTACTGGGCGGGAGAGGCGATCTTTCTGAAGACGAATCCGTTCGCGTCTCTGGCAGACGCCTCGTTTGTGCCCCCGATGAAGGATATGGTGGAACTGACGCTGTTCAAATTTGACTTCGCCGACTTCTTCAGCGTCGGCATTTTCACGGCGGTAACACTGATCATTACCTTCTGCATGATCGACATGTTCGATACGATCGGAACCCTTGTCGGTACCGCGAGCAGGGCCGGAATGGTGGATGAGAGCGGCAAGATGGAGAAGATGAAGGAAGCGCTCCTGTCCGACGCGGTCGGAACGGTTTCCGGAGCCCTGACCGGAACTTCCACGGTGACGACATTCGTAGAATCCGCGTCCGGCGTTGAGGCAGGAGGGCGTACGGGACTGACAGCACTGGCAGCGGGATGCCTCTTCCTGTGCTGTATGTTCATAGCCCCGATCGCCGCGCTGATTCCTTCAGCCGCGACATCCTCGGCCCTGATCTATGTCGGCGTCGTGATGGTCAGCGGACTTCAGAAGATCGACTGGAATGATGTCTCGCAGATGGTGCCGGTGGCCCTGATGATGCTCGCGATGCCGATCACCGGATCGATCGGACATGGTATCGGCATCGCCATGATCGCCTACACGCTGATCAGGGTTATGCAGGGCAGGGCGAAGGAGGTATCGGTTCTTACTTACATCATCTCAGTCCTGTTTCTGATCAAATTCTTCCTTATTGTCTGACGGGCATTCTGATCCGGGATGTGCCGGATGCTGTCGGGACAGTCGGAAAGAAATGACGGACTTGTTGACACAGGTTAGGCCTTGGGGTATGATATCTGAGAGTGTAAAAGCCCTTTGTAAAGGGATCAAAAAAGGAGGAATCTGCTATGAAATGATTGTTGCAGCTTTAGTGTCTTCAATGGTTGCCTGCATGTCTTTCTCGGCGTTTGCCGCTGAGACAGAGGTTGAGGGCGATGTGGAGATGGTTGAGGCGACTGCCGATGTGAACGGTGATGGCAAGATCATCGTCGGCTATGTCTCCAAGAACCTGACCGACCCGTTCCATGGACCGATCAACGACTATGCACAGAAAACACTTGACCAGATGGTTGAGGATGGCGTGATCGACGAGTGGACAGGCATCCTGGACGGAAACACCGATGCCGGTACCCAGATTGACCGCTCCGCTGACTGTATCTCCAAGAACTGTGACTTTGTCATCATTCTTCCTGCCGAGGCAGTGGCTTCCGATCCGGCGGTCACGTCCATGGCTGAGGCCGGGATCAACGTCATCGTAGTCAACTCCAAGACCGAGAGCACCGATGATGTCGCCCTGACCTACTGCGGTTCAGACGATGTCTACGCCGGCGAGCTTCTGGGACAGTGGATTCTTGATAACTGCCCGGACGGCGGCAAGTATCTGCACTGCAACGGCGTGCTTGGAAACAGCGCACAGATCCAGAGAACCGAGGGCATGCACAACATCCTTGATTCTCACGATGAGTTCGAGATGGTCGGTGATGAGGACACCCAGTGGAAGGGCGACCTGGCGGCGACCGCGGCTGAAAACTATATTGGAAAGTATGGCGATGAGCTCGTGGCGATCATCTGCGACAACGACGATATGTCTTCCGCGGCGCAGACTGCCTGCAACAGCATGGGCCGCAGCGACATCATCTGCGTCGGTGTTGACGGCAACCAGCATCCGCTTGAGATGATCAAGGACGGCGAGCTGAAGGGTACTGTCCTTCAGGATGGCGTAGGCCAGATCTCTGCGGGCATCGACACGATCGTCGAGGTTATCGAGAACGGCCAGTGCGCGAAGAATGTCACGGTTCCGTTCGTCATGATCACTGAGGACAACGTCGACGATTACCTTAAGTAATCTCAGCATTTCGTTCGGATACCTGGTGATTCAGGGGCTGAGAACTCGGAAACACCTTGAGTGAGAGACGGGGGGCCGCCCTATGGGCGGTCCCCTTTTCCTGTGTATCGGTGTACGGATCGCTA
>ONVT01000304.1 GCA_900321365.1 uncultured Eubacteriales bacterium
ACCGGCCTTCTGATCATGACCATGGACACTGTTTCCAGCTGCGTACCGCGTGCTGAGGGCGAGCTTGACAAGTGGCATGAGCTGTGCCCGGATTTCCCGGAAGACAGAATCTTCACGGCTGACTATGACGGAACGACTGACAAGGGCAACACCGCTGCCGCTGCTGTCATCACCGCGAATCCGCAGATCAAGGTCTGGCTGATCACCGGCGCGAACGAAGAGGGAACGATCGGCGCCTGCCGTGCTCTTGAGAGCGCAGGCCTTGACGGTGATGCATGTGTCGTCGGACTTGGCGGATACATGGCGAAGGATGAGTGGAACAACAAGGGCGCGGACGGCACCCCGATGAAGGCTGCTGCGTACTTCTCCTCCCTGCAGGTTGGCGAAGGCTCCGTGAACGTCCTCGAGCAGATCCTTGCCGGCACGGATGTCGACATGGAGACCGCTGTTCCGGCGATCATCGTCACTCCGGAGAACTACAAGGAAGTCATGGGCAAGGATGCTGAGTAATCCGGATTGAATCGACCGGTTTTAAAACAGCATATCTGTTTTGACTGAAAAGAGACTGCCGCTTAGAGGGTTTCTCTCTTGGCGGCAGTCTCATTTTGTCCGAAGGCGGGGTATTTCCAGGCCTGCGGTACTGAGATTTCCAAAAAGCCGTAAGCACTTCCAGGCCTGCGGTACTGAAATTTATACAAAAAACCTGAATGCAGTTATGCTGACGTCCTGTCAGCAGAAGCGCGGTACGAAGGTTCAGTTCCCGTACAGGCTGCTCTGGCGGAAGAGTTCAGGGGGAGCGCGGCGCAAAGGTTCAGTTCTCGTATAACCTGCTCTGGCGGTAGAGTGACGGCGTCGTCCCGGTGCTCTTGCGGAAGGCTGAGCAGAAGGTGCTCTCTGATCCCCAGCCGGTTCGGATCGCGATGTCCTTGACCGGATCCTCGGTAGTCCTGAGAAGGAACTTCGCGTTTGCGAGCCGCGTGTGAATAATATACTGGTGTGGCGTGAATCCGGTTTCCTGCCGGAAGACGCGCGTGAAATAGTACGGGCTGATGGAAGCGTGGTCCGCCAGATCCTGCAGTGAGATCGGATAGCGAAAGTGCTCACCGATGTACGCAACCGCGGATGCGACTGCCTCCCTGACCGGGATGTCCTCGCGGATCCTGGGGGCACCGGACAGGATCGAGTTCAGGATGGACGTGATGTGGGAGGAGATGCCTGCCTCATCGACGGGCCTGGAGCGCCGGAACAGCTCATAGATGTTCATCAGGTTCAGATAGGCCGGGGAGTACTGGTCCAGGTCGAAGATAAAGCTGTCGTAGGCTTCGATGATCCTCCGGTAGAATGCCCTTGCCACATGTCCGTCAAAGTGCAGCCAGTAGCAGGTCCATCCTTCTTTACTGTAATAGCTGTGCGGACTGTAGCAGTCCAGCAGCACAAACTGGCCCGTGGAGGCCGTGAGGGTTCGGGAGTGGTTTTTCAGCTCCACGGATCCATCCTCAACATAGAACAGTTCAAAAGAGTCGAAGCTGCGTCTCTGGTTCCGATATCCGGCAGTGTAGCGGAAATGGCCGGATGAGAGCGGGTAGAGATAGACCTCGCGCGCAAGCGTGCTCGGCTCGTAAATATAATAATCCGAATCGGGTGTGACATGTCTCTCTGATGAGTGCATGGTGCCCCTCCTTGACATTAACTGGAAAAACCGCGCATTTTCCAAACCCGCGTACGTCATGTGGGAAAGGATGCGCTTAAAAGCAACAATATGTCCTGATTATACAGGGAAACCTGCCGGATGTCATTTTTTAAAGGAGATAGCTATGAGTGAAGTGAGAATCTGGGAAGAGGATGTGATGATCCCGACCTATGAGGTGGGAAAACCGGACAAGAACCCGATGTTCCTTGAGAAGCGTGTATATCAGGGATCAAGCGGAAAACTGTATCCTTATCCGACGACGGAGGAGATCAGCTTCACCAGGACGGATAAGATCTGGCACGCGGTCTGGCTGGAGAATGACTACCTGAAGGTCATGATCCTCCCGGAGCTGGGCGGCCGGATCCAGCGCGCGCTGGACAAGACAAACAATTATGACTTTGTCTATTACAACAAGGTGATCAAGCCTGCGCTGGTCGGGCTGGCAGGTCCGTGGATCTCCGGCGGCATCGAGTTCAACTGGCCGCAGCATCACCGCCCGACGACTTACATGCCGGTGGATCATGTGATCACGGAGCATGAGGACGGCAGCATGACGCTTCTGTGCAATGACATCGACCAGATGTACGGCACAAAGGGTATCACGTCATTTACCCTGTATCCGGACAGGGCGTATATCGAGATCAGGGGCCAGCTGTACAACCGGACGAATCTTCCCCAGACATTTCTCTGGTGGGCGAACCCCGCGGTATCGGTCAATGACAACACCCAGTCGATCTTCCCGACGGATGTGCATTTTGTGATGGACCACGGAAAGCGGGACGTGTCCAGGTTCCCGATCGCGAGGGGAGTTTACTATAAGCACGATTACAGCGAAGGCGTGGATATCTCCAGGTATAAGAATATCCCGGTGCCGACCAGCTATATGGCCGAGAAGTCTTCCTTTGATTTCGTCGGCGGATATGACTATGGCGTCGAAGCGGGGCTGCTGCATGTCGCTGATCACCATGTATCACCCGGCAAGAAACAGTGGACCTGGGGCTGCGGGGACTTCGGGAAGGCGTGGGACCGGAACCTGACCGACGAGGACGGGCCCTATATTGAGCTGATGTGCGGCGTATTTACGGACAACCAGCCTGACTTTTCGTGGCTGAAGCCCTTTGAGGAGAAGACCTTCACTCAGTACTTCATGCCGTACAAGAAGGTCGGGCAGGTGAAGAATGCCACGATCGACGCCGCGGTGAACCTGGAGCTGTGCGGAAAGTCCGCACATATTATAGTGTATGCCACATCGCCCCACTCCTGTGTGAGTGTGGACCTCTATGTAAAGGGCAGGATGGCCGGTGCCATCGAGACAGAGCTGTCTCCGGAGAAGGTTTATGAGGGGACGCTGCCGGTCAACGCCCAGAAGGAGACCGACCTGCGCGTCGTTGTGCGCGACGGGGAGAAGGTGCTCGTGGAATATCAGCCGGCTGAGCAGGAGATCCCTGAGATGGCGAAACCTGCCATGAAAGCGCTAAAACCGGAGGAGATCCTGACGAATGAGGAGCTGCTGCTGACCGCGGAGCATATCGAGCAGTATCGTCACGCGACCTTCCTTCCGGATCCGTATTACCTTGAGGCGTTGAAACGTGATCCGGGCGACATGCGTGTGAACAACGCATACGGTCTGCTTCTGATGCGTCGCGGGAACTTCGAGGACGCGGTACCTTACTTCGAATCTTCCATCCGCCGGTCGACGATGATGACGCCGAATCCGTACAACAGCGAGGCGATGTACAACCTCGGAGTCTGCCTGCTGTACCTGGGCAGGGAGGATGAGGCGTATGACCGGTTCTACAAGGCCTGCTGGAGCAATGAGATGCAGGAGATGAGTTTCTATTATCTCTCCGCGATCGCAATGAGAAAAGGCCGCTTAGACGCTGCCCTCGATTTCGCCGAAAAGAGCCTTGTCAAAAATGCGCACAACATCAAGGCAAGGGGACTGAAGGCGGCGGCCCTGTGGAAGCTGGGAAGAGAGGAAGAGGCTCTGGAGATGATCGCTTCAAGCCTGGTGGTCGACCCCTTTGACTATGTATCCCGTTTCATAGAGTACCAGATCACGCACAGCGCGCAGGACCTGGAAAAGATGAAGGGACTGATGCGCGGTTTTGCCGGGAACTACCTTGCGGGAGCGAGGGATTTGCTTGAGGCGGGGCTGTATGCGGAAGCGCTGGAGTTCCTGAGCCTGTTTGAAGGCGAGGACCCGCTTGTGGATTACTACCGAGCTTATGCGTCGAACCGGAAAGCCGGCAGAAGCTCCCGGGCAGAAGCGGATGCATTCGAGAGTGCGTCAGCGCTCAGTACATATGAGAAGGCCGAGAATGATGATCCGGCCTGGTGCTTTCCGAACAAGCTCGAGGATATCCTGGTTCTGGAGGATGCGGTCCGCACGCTGAGAGAAAACGGAAAGAAGGCGGCGAAGGCGTCCTATTATCTCGGATGCCTGTTCTACGACAAGCTGCAGTATGACA
>ONVT01000302.1 GCA_900321365.1 uncultured Eubacteriales bacterium
GGCCGATCTTCCTGATGGCGCTCGGCGAGCCTCTTCCGAAACAGGTCTTCGGTCATCCCTGGCTTCTGATGGGCGATGGGAAGATGAGTAAGTCCAAGGGAAATGTACTCTACGCGGACGAGCTTTCGGATATCTTCGGCGTGGACGCGGTGCGCTGCTTCGTGCTGCACGAGATGCCATTTGAAAATGACGGCGTGATCACGTGGGATCTGTGTGTCGAGCGTTTCAACTCTGACCTGGCAAATACGCTGGGCAACCTGGTGAACCGCACGATCTCCATGACGAACAAGTATTTCGGCGGAATCGTGAAACAGACCGGTGTGACCGATGAGCAGGTTGCTCCCGCCGGTGTGATCAGCGAGGGGCAGACCGGCAGCATCGATGAAGACCTGAAGCAGACCGTCCTCCAGACACCGAAGACCGTCGTCGAAAAGATGGACAGGCTGCGCGTTGCGGACGCGATCAGTGAGATCTTTGCTCTCTTCAAGAGGTGCAACAAATACATCGACGAGACCGCGCCATGGGTTCTTGCGAAAGGCGAGGACACCCTGTCTAAAGACCGCCTGAGCGAGGTTCTCTATAACCTGGTCGAATCGATCGCCGTCGGCGCGGAGCTTCTCGAGGCATTCATGCCCGATACCAGCGAGAAGATCCTCTCTCAGCTGAACGCAGCAAAGCGCGGACTTGATCATATGGACACCTTCGGACAGTACCCGTCCGGCACAGCCGTCACGGACAAACCGCAGATCCTCTTCCAGAGACTGAAGGCGGAAGACGTCGAGGCGATGATCGCGAAGCTGCATCCGAAGAAGGAATCCGCGAAGGACAGCGCAGGGAAGCCAGCACAGAATGCTCCGAAAGGAGACTCCGGCAAAACGGCTGCTGAGGCTGCGAACTCAGGTAAGGCAGCTGCAGACGGTCAGAAAGAAGACTCCGGTAAGGAATCAGGCTCTGCGTCCGACAGCGCTGACTTAGCAGAATATGAAAAAAAACCAGAAGTCTCCATCGACGATTTCGCGAAGCTTCAGATCCAGGTCGGCGAAGTCATTCAGTGCGAGGAAGTCAAAAAGTCCAGGAAGCTCCTCTGCAGCCAGGTGAAGATCGGAAGCCAGACACGCCAGATCCTCTCCGGCATCAAGCAGTGGTACACTCCGGAAGAGATGGTCGGGAAGAAGGTTCTGGTCATCACGAACCTGAAACCGGCAAAGCTGGCCGGAATGATGAGCGAAGGCATGATCCTCTGCGCGGAAGATCAGCAGGGTCGCCTGAGCCTGGTCCGCCCGGAAGGCGATGTCGACTCCGGCGCACAGGTGCGATAAACCAGTTATCCACCTGTGCGGCTGGATCTGATTAACACCTCCTGCATCGGGGAAAAACTGTACGGTAGTTTCGCCGCAGTGATATATGACACAGAAACAACACCTCTCCTGCCGCGATATACGGCCGGAGAGGTGTCTTGCTGTATACCAGGCGCAGAATTCCGTTTTCGGTTTCGATGCGAAGTCAGTCCTTCAGGGCGAGTCCGAAAGACGAAGAAAACGGGATTACAAAATCGACATCCGGGAACAACAAGTCAAAGTACATTTCTTTGAAATGAGAGGAGAAACTCATGAATAAACTCTCGAATGCCCGCACAACCCTCGACGTCGTCTCCCGTCACGGCTTCGACTTCCGCAAACGCTTCGGCCAGAATTTCCTGGTCGACGAAGGTGTTATCCTTCGCTCCCTGGAAGCGGCTCAGGTTGGGAAAAACGATGTCATCTTCGAGATTGGCCCCGGTATCGGGACACTGACCCAGTACCTGTCCGAGGCGGCGCATCAGGTTGTATCGATCGAGATCGACCGGAAGCTGATTCCCATCCTGGAGGAAACCCTGCAGGGCTGCACAAACGTCGACATCATCAACGAAGACGTGCTGAAGGTGGACCTTGCCGCTCTCGCACAGACATATCATGCGGGCAGAATCACTGATGAAACCCTGTACACCCTGAAAATAGTCGCCAACCTTCCCTACTACATCACGACCCCGATCCTGATGAGCCTCTTCCGAAAGCACATCCCTGCCGTTTCGATCACCGTCATGGTGCAGAAGGAGGTTGCGGACCGGATGACAGCACAGCCCGGCAGCAAGGACTACGGCTCCCTCTCCGTCGCGGTGCAGTACTACTCCGCGCCCCGGATCGTGGAAGAGGTGCCGCCGTCCTCCTTCATCCCGCACCCGAAGGTGACCAGCGCCATCGTGACGATGGATCTGTACGAAACCCTCCCGGTCACGGCGCAGGACGAGGCACTGTTTGACGCCGTGGTGCGCGCAGCCTTCGAGCAGCGCCGCAAGACGCTGGTAAATGCCCTCTCCTCCAGCGCCGCGGTTCCCTGTGGGAAAGAGCAGATTGCAGATGCGCTGAACCGGCTTGGATTCCATCCATCCATACGGGGAGAAAAGCTGTCGGTGGCGGACTTCGCCGCCCTCTCAGATACCCTTTCCTCAACGAAGGACTCTCCCTGAAGGAATTGTCTGTTTCTCACCTCTATCACAGCGGGTTCTTCATATCGGCGGCATTTGGCAGCAGATCAGCAGGCCTGTTTGCAGAGAAAAAGACTCCGGATAATCCGGAGTCTTAGGATTCTCGTTCTTTATTTCAGCCCACCATCAGCATGAACTTACGGGCTTCTCTCTGTGAGCTGACGCACTCGATCTTCGCGCCGAGGCCCCGCAGCTTCTCATCAAAACTCTCATACCCTCTCTGGATATACACGATGTCGTCTACCATCGTGATGCCCTCCGCGGAAAGGCCCGCAATCACAAGCGCCGCGCCGGCCCTCAGATCCGGGGCGCTGATCCTTGCGCCGGTCAGTTTGTCGGATCCGGTGATGATTGCGGTATTTCCCTCCACCTTGGAAATGGCACCCATCCGGGCCAGCTCGTCAAGGTACTTGAAACGGTTCTCAAAGATCGACTCTGTCACGATCGAAGTGCCGTCCGCCATCGAGAGCGCGACACCGATCTGAGGCTGCATGTCTGTCGGATAACCCGGATACGGAAGCGTCTTGACATTCGCGCAGGACAGACGCTTCGGCGCGATCACCCGCACTTCCGTGTCAAATTCCTCCACCCGGCAGCCGATCTCGAGCAGCTTGGAAATCGTCGCTTCCAGATGCTTCGGGATGACATTCTTCACCAGGACATCGCCGCCGGTACAGGCCGCCGCAAACATGAACGTGCCCGCTTCGATCTGATCCGGAATGATCGAATACTCCGTCATATGGAGCCTCTCCACGCCGACGATACGGATCACATCAGTACCGGCGCCCTTGATGTTTGCGCCCATACTGTTGAGGAAGTTCGCCACGTCAACGACATGCGGCTCCTTCGCGCAGTTCTCGATCACCGTCCGGCCTTCCGCCATAGCCGCAGCCATCATGATGTTGATGGTAGCACCCACCGAAACGGTATCCAGGAAGAGGTGTGCGCCATGAAGATGCTCCGCCTGCGCACAGATGCTTCCGTTTCGGATGGAAACCTGCGCACCAAGCGCCTTGAACCCCTTCAGATGCAGGTCGATCGGCCTCGAGCCGATATTGCATCCGCCGGGAAGCGGAACCTCGGCCTTCTTGTACTTTCCAAGCAGCGCACCGAGCAGGTAATAACTTGCGCGGATCTTCTTGATATACTCATATTCAATGCTGACGTCACCGATATCGGCACCGCTCAGCATCACCGCATGCGGCGAAATCCGGTCAATCTTCACGCCGATCTGGCTCATCGCCTCCAGCATGACATTGACATCACGGACATCCGGAAGATTCTCGATCAGAACCTCATCATCCGTCATGATCGCCGCGGCAAGAATTCCCAGGGCTGCATTCTTGGCGCCGCCGATCTCGACCTCGCCATGCAGAGGAATGCCACCCCTGATGATATACTGTTCCATACTCTATCCTCTTCAGTCAGAACCTGAAGATAAAATGCTCATACATTCTGTATAAGATTTTTTCCACAGTTCCTTACTAATTATTCCGCCTTCCGGTTTATCCCTCAATTCCCCGGAGGCGCTCCCCCCTCTTGTCTGAATGCCCTCTCCCCGCCCGGATTCCCGGACCTCCCTCAAATAAAAGAGAAAACAAACAGGACCAGCATCAGTCTGCTCGTCCTGTTCATTATAGTCTCAATTAACAATTCTGTAAACAATTTTTGTGATTTCTTTATTGGTCTCTTCTTCTTCCGCCGCTTTCTATACTTGCAAACGAATTCGCTTCCACATACTCCCTGACAATCTCCATCGTCTTTCGCATCGTTCTGATATCATGATCCACGTCTCCGGTCTCTAGGGAATGGTTCGCCCCCTTTGTTTCATACAGCCCGATGCCCTTCTGCGCACAGCCTTTCTCAATCATCTTCGTGTCCGCCCAGGGATCTGAGGTTCCGTGAAATGCAATTGCCCCCGTTTCCACAAACTGAAATGTCGACTCAACCGGCGTAAAGAGGATCTGGCGGCAACGGATCTGATGTCCGGCGGCATAAGCACAGGCCACAACCGTCCCGATGCTCTTGCCGATGAACAGGATCTCAGAATATGCACTCCAGTCAATTTCGCGCAGAATCTCCTCTGCCTGCTCCTGTGCCATCTGCGCGGACAGGAGCATTTTTTCAGGATCACCCTTTACACCGGAGGGAAATCCGGAATATCGGACCGGAACGATCTCCCAGCCCAGTCCGGCAAGCAGCTTCCAACTGTAGTAAAGCAGTGGTTTATCACAGGTGTACCCGATCCCGGGAAACAGACATGCAATCTTTTTCATCATCTACCCTTCCCACGTTCATTTACGCTCAGTTTTCTCCTGAACCACCCTGCCTGCGTGCAGATTCCGCCCCTGCAGTCCGATGACCACCAACACGCTGATGTCATTATAAGCGTTTTTCAAGCCAAATCGCATCAATCTTTTTTCTTCATTCACGCCGCCGGGTTCTTCCCCTGGCTTTCCGCGTTCTCTCCGCTGCCGGACCGTCTCCTGCTGCCGCTCTTTTTCTCTTTCCCGGCAGACTTCTCCTTGCGGACATGCTCATACTCACGCAGCTTTCGCACCTCTGCGGCGCTCAGGTCCTTCGGCACGGTGATCTGAATCACCACGTACAGATCGCCTCTCACATTGCCGCTCCTGCTCTTCTTCCCCTTTCCGGCAAGCCGGAACTTCCGGCCGCACTGACATCCCGGCGGAATCTTCAGCATCACGCTGCCGTCCGGAGTGGCCACCTTCACCTCCCCGCCGAACACCGCCATCGTAAACGGGATGAACAGGTCCTTCTCCAAGTCGAGCTTCTCCGGCTCCCGTCGTGTCTGCTGCCCACCGGCCCTGCTGAATCCTCCGGTCCCGCCAAAGTCGTCCGTTCCGCCGAAGCCTCCTGCCCCGCCTGAATAATACCTGGCTCCGGATCCATCACCAGCAGAGAAATGACCTCCCGCTCCGTCCCCCGCTCCATGGAACATGTTCCCGAACAGATCGCCGAACATCTCCTTCACGCGGGGATCGTCCGCGTCAAAATGGAACGTCTGATAAGCTCCGTCTCCGCCCTGTGAAAATGACCCTGTGAACGACCCGTCCTGACCAAAGGGATTCCCTCCATAGAACCCCTGGCCGAAAGGATCCTGCCCATAGAAGCCCTGGCCGCCGGATGAGCCGCCCTGTGCGTGAGATGCGGAACCGCCCTCATCAAATGCGGCCATGCCAAACTGATCATACAGCTTCCTTTTCTCCGGATCGCTCAGCACACTGTACGCCTCATTGACCTCTTTGAACTTTTTCTCCGCGTTCTTATCGCCCTGGTTCGAGTCCGGATGAAAGCTCCGGGCCTTCTTCCGGTAGGCTTTTTTGATTTCCTTATCGGAAGCGCTCTTCTCCACGCCGAGCACTTCATAGAAGTCCCGTTTCCTGCTCATCTCACTCACCTCTTTTCATGATACAGGCCCGGAATCTGATTCTCCGGGCCTGTTGTTCTTTTTCTGATTCCTTTTTTATACGGCCCTGTCATATGGAACCGTTTCCATCAAGCCGTACATTCCTGACGGATTGCCGTGAGCGCCTGATCAGTCGCTGATCTGGACAAAATGCCTCTTGTCCTCGATCTGCTGCGCGGGCTGCTTCGGAACATCCAGTTTCAGGATTCCGTCCTGGAAAGATGCATGGATGTCATCCTCGTGGATCCCTTCGCCGACATAGAAGCTTCTGCTCTGGCTGCCGGTGTAACGCTCCCTGCGGATGTACTTACCCTTCTCATCCTTCTCGTTCTCCTCGAGCTTCTTCTCGGCAGACACAGTCAGGTAGCCGTCCTTCAGTTCGCAAGTCACATCCTCTTTCTTGAATCCCGGAAGATCGATCGCGACCTCGTAGCCCTTCTCGGTCTCCTTCACATCGGTCTTCATGATCTGGCCGGCTCTGTGTCCATAGAGCTTTCTGCCTGCTCTGTCTGCTCCGCGGCTTACCTCCGGCCAGAAGAAATCATCGTTGAAAAAGCTGTCAAACAGGTTATCATTGAAAATGCTCGGTACCATCATAATTGTCCTCCTTCTTTGCCACATAGGGCTGGTTCGTAGTTCATTTGTCTGGAAGAAATGAGCCGGGGCCCTTCGTTCTTATTCTTTGCCCTGCTGTTCTTTCTTCGTTCTGAACCCGTTATACCACCCTCTGTTAGCACTGTCAAGAGGCGAGTGCTGATAATTTCTGACATTTCACAATTTATTCACACAATATCCGGCGGTGCCGCTTTCGTTACAAATCACACCCCCGCCACAGCCGCGGGGGTGACGGGGGTGTGCCACTATGCCTCAGTTTCCGTTTCTGTATCCCGGGATGCCTCCACAGCCTTCAGGGCTTCCTTCACCTTTTCCAGCCCCTCCGGATCTGCCTCGCCCCGGATCAGACCACCGGTCAGGCCGATCAGCTCCCTCAGCACCTTCCCAAGATCACTCTGCAGCTGCTCCATCCGCGAGGTGCCCAGGTCCTGCGCATTTGCGCCCTGCGCACCCTCCGACCAGGGCACGGCGCCGGGCCATTTGATATACTTGATGTAATGGTACTTCCCCGGCCAGCCGGAATAGCAGAATCCGGTCCAGGTATAGTACGCCTCCCGCCGGTGCGGCCAGAGGGCAAGTCCGCCCTCAAATACCGTAAAGCCATTCTCATCATGTGTGATGATCACCTGGCTGTGTCCCCATCCGTCATCGGCGTGCAGGTACTGCGCGTCGCAGACACGCAGAACCGATCCGGCGGGCGCGGCGCTCACATAAGCCTTCAGGTGCTCCGGCGTCAGCGTCAGATCCTCATCGGGAAGATTGCGGAGCATATTTTCGGTGTCATTGAAAAGGTTCAGGAAATTGTGTCCCCAGATCTTCGCGTAGACGTTGTTTGCGTAGGTCCAGCACTCATAGTGCTCGGACGGAAAGTCCGAATTGCGGACCATGACGCCGTTGATGACGTACAGATGGCCGATGTTGACCGTGCTGCCTCCGTCCCCGGAGCCATACCGGGGATCGTCCCTGCTCCTCGCCTCGTCCAGCGTCTCGCCCTTCTCCGAGACGGTTTCCTCTCCCGTATCCTCGAACAGTCCGGAAAGATCGCCGCCAGAAAGATCTGCCGTATCCTCCTGCACTGCCCCTTCTTCCATGCCCGGAAGCGTTTCCGCTGACAGATACGCGTCCGGCGCATCCGCATCCGACACGATCTCGTCAGCCCGGATCCGTCCGGCTGTGTCCCCCGACAAGATCCCTGGCAAAAACAACCCTGCTGACAGAATAGCAATCTGCACACAGGTCATTTTTCGTAGAATACAAAGCGAGTTCTTCCTCACACGGTCCCCGGAGGGCCCAGGCTTCTTCCCGGTATGCCGGATTTCTTTCTTATACATCCTGATCCCTGTTCAGCGCGTCCATGATGAGCGGTACGACCTGCTTCTTCCTGGATACAACGCTCTTCATGCTCGCCTCGTTGTCCACCACTTCCACGCCAAATGCATTCATGATCAGCTCGCCGGCGTCCTTTCCGTAGCAGAGCATGCGGGTGTCTTCACTGATGATGTTCGTGAGCATAAAGAATGCGAGATCCAGTCCCTTCTCCTGATACTTCTTCTCCAGAAACGGCTTCATGCGAACCTCGATGTCGTCAAGCTCCGGCTGGCTCAGGGACGTTACCTGCCCGATGCCGATGACAAGGCCATTGTTGTCGAAGGTCTTGAAGTCATTGTAGAAGATCTCCTCCGGTGATTTGTCGCGCAGCGTGGATCCGGCGGTAAACATTTCCTTCGCATATTCCTCGGGGTCGATCTTCGCAATCTTCGCAAGCGAGCGTGCCGCCTCCTTGTCCAGAATCGTGCAGGTAGGCGAGCGGAAAACCAATGTGTCGGAGAGGATCGCGCTGCACAGAATCCCCGCGATATTCTCCGGGATCTCGATGTTCGTCTCACGGAACATCTGCCAGATAATCGTCGCGGTACACCCGACCGGCTCATTTCGGAAGAAAACCGGATTAACCGTCTCCAGTGATCCGAGGCGATGATGGTCTATAACCTCCAGGATCTCGGCATTCTCCACGTTGTCAACCGCCTGGGAGATCTCATTGTGATCCACCAGGATCAGCGCCCTCTTGTGGACGCCCATCAGGTTCCGGCGGGAGATCGTGCCGATATAGCGTCCTGCGCTGTCCACAATCGGAAAGTCCCGGTAGCGTTTCTTCTGCATCGATTCCTGGATCACATCCGTGAAATCGTGCATGCCAAACGTCATGAGGTCTTCTGACTTCATGAAGAAGTCGATCGGCATGCACTGGTTGATCAGCCGCGCAACCGTGTAGGTGTCAAGCTTCGTCACCAGAACGGTGGTTCCGTGCTCCCTGGCCATGTGCTGGATGGTCCGCGAGACAGGCGCTCCCAGGCACACAATAATGCAGCCCGCACCTGCCAGGATGGCCATCAGCTGGGATTCATACCGGTTACCCAGGATCACGCAGTCATGGGGTTCAATGTAATGCTCCATCACATCCGGATTCGCCGCGGCGATGATCACCTTGCCCTTGTCGAGCGACGCCGTCTCATCCCCGACAACCATCTCCGCTTCCAGCACCTTCAGGATATTGCGGTACGGCGTCTTCGCCGCGGAGACAATCGCGGAGTCATTTTCATCCATGTAAGATTTCGCAATGTCGTTTGTCGTGATAAGCCCCTTGAGCTGGTTCTTCTCATCCGTGATGGCCAGGGTAAACACGTTATGGGACTTCATGAATTCCCATGCGTCCTTCACGGAGATCTTGCCGTCCACGCCGGGCGTGCGGCGGATCTCCGTGTCCTTCACGCGGGTTCCGATATTCTCCAGATATCTCGGCTGGGGAAAATGAAACCGCTCCAGCACGTACTGGGTCTCCGCCGAGACAGATCCCGCCCTGCAGGGCACATAGTGCAGCTTATGGTCAACTTCCACGATTTTCCCCGCGTCCCTGGCCTTGAGCTGATTCTTCAGATATGCATAAGCAATTGCGGAGCAGATGGAATCTGTATCCGGATTCTTGTGTCCGACAACGCACACGGTTCTTTTATTTGCCATGTCGATCCCTCCCCAGGTTTTTATTCACATAGTATAGCAGGATTGCGCCGAAAAGTCGTTGGAATATCGCTCCCTCACGTGATATGATAATGGGCATGAAGAATAATGCAAGACAATTCATCACAGCTCTGCTCTGCCTGTCCCTCCTTCCGGGCCAGGCTGTCTTAGCGGCACCCCGAAACCGACGGCTCCCGGAGACGGAATCCGAGGTTCTGGAATCTGATATGCCGGAATCCACAGTGTTGAAATCTAAGAACACGAAATCGGATGTGTCGAACTCCAGGGTGTCGGAATCGGTGATACAGACCTCTGAGGCGTCGGAATCTGAGACACAGAATTCTAAGATGCAGAACTCTAAGATGTCGGACTCTGAGATGCAGGATTCTATGGTATCGGAATCAGAGACAATCCCTGAGACGGGGGTTGATGGTGTCCCGGTTCCAGACACCATTCTCCTTCAGACTCCGGTTGACACTGCCGCGGCCATCCGTGACCAGGTTCTTGAGGCCGCGAAACGGGTGGAGGAAGAACTGCTGCAACAGCAGAAGATCGACCAGATCATGGCTCAGCTGAAGGAAGTGATGGACGCTCAGGAGGAAGCCCTGGAAGCACAGATCAGTTTACGCGCGGATGATCCGGCCGGGTGGAAAGAGAACGGCCAGACCGCTGAGACGGAAGAGACCGAAACAGAAACAGAAGCAGAAACCGAAACGGAGCTGGAAACCGAGACAGAAACCGAACTTCCTGAGGAGACCGAGACGGAGTTTCATCCGGTAGAAATGGGCGCCTCCCTCCCCAACACCGGCGGTTCTCTTGACTGGCTGGAGGAAGAGACAGAGACGGAAAACCTGGCGGGCAGTTCCACGGAAAGCGGAGATTCTGCCTCACCCGAGACAGAAGGCGGAGAACAGACTCCCGCCACCGAAGAGAACGGCGAGGTTGACGACTCCGTGATGTACTCGCGCCACGGCGTGTTCTCAGTTCCGAAGGTCGACGGACTGAACGAGGCGCGGATCAATCTCTACGATTACCGGATGCTCCGCGAATATCCCCTCTCCCGCCTTCCGAAGGATCTGCACATCCTCTACCGGCAGCTGAAAGATCAGGTCGAAGCATACAGCGGTACCTGGTCCGTCTACGTCCAGAACCTCACCACCGGACAGGCTCTGGTTGTAAATGACATCCCGATGCGTTCGGCGAGTGTGATGAAACTCTTCATCATGGAAACGGTCTATGAGGCATTTGACCGCGGAGACCTTCCCCGGAATGAAGACACGGTCTACCTCCTTCGGAGCATGATCATCAATTCCAGCAATGAGTCCTCGAACCGGCTGCTTTCGCTGCTCGGCGACGGGGATATCGCGACCGGCATAGAGCGGGTGAATGAATTCATCCGTCTTAGGGGCTTCTCCGACGGAACCACCTGCTACAACGGCTTTCAGGATCCGGCGGCATCCGTACATCCGGACCATCCGAATGCCATCATGGCGAAGGATGTCGGCCTGCTGCTGAGCCGCGTGTACAACCGCACATTTCTCTCGAGAAAAGTCTGCAACGAGATCGAGCAGATGATGCTCGAGCAGGGAACCCGTTACAAGATCCCCCGCGGCCTTCCCGACGGCGTCGAGTGTGGCAACAAATCCGGCGAGACCGACACCATCGCGAATGACGCCGCCGTCATCTACGGCCCCACCACCGACTACATCCTCGTCGTCCTTTCCAACGACTGGGGCAGCGAGGACACGGCAAATGCGCAGGTCGCGGAGGTATCACGGACGGTGTACTCTTTCTTTGAAAACTCGTAAATTGATAGCTGCTCAGCACCCCTTTTCATTCCGGATTCTGGATCATTTCCAATGGAGACAAAGTATGGCGTCCCGAAAGACGCCGGTGAGTCAGATAACAGCTGGCATTATTAGAGAAGGAGTGTTTAGAAACTGCACATATTTGGAAGGAACCATCTATGAAATTCTGGGCCATCGAATGGAAAGACAACCGGATGCTCCGCGACCTGGTCGTGACGGATGACACACAGGACACCCGGACGCACAAGGTCTTCCGCGCGCTGGACAAAGTCTGCGCGGAATTTGACCTGCCGCATCCCCAGTGGCTGGACGCCACGATCCGCGATTTCAAGCGCCACTCCCGCTGCCATTTCACACAGGATTGCTTTGTCGGCGAGGAGATCTCCTTTGACGCCCTGGAGCTGCGGGTTCTGGAAGAAGACTGAGAA
>ONVT01000298.1 GCA_900321365.1 uncultured Eubacteriales bacterium
AGCTGAATTCAGTTCTCGGTTTCGACGCGAAGCTAGTCCTTTAGGGCGAGTCCGAAGGACGAAGGAAACGAGATTACTGAATTCGCAACCGAGAACAGGTGAGTCAGATAATAATTGGCGTTAATAGAGGAGGAACAGGCTATGACAAAGGTATGTGATCTCTGTGGCTGGGAGTACAACGAAGAAGAAGGATATCCGGATGGCGGAATCGAGCCAGGAACAAAGTGGGAAGATCTTCCGGATGACTTTGTATGTCCGCTCTGTGGAGCAGGAAAGGATGAGTTCAGCGACGCCGACTGACGGCGTCCGGAAACTGGTCTGAGAGTACCATCGGTTCTGCCTGCGGTATATGCCGCAGGCAGAACGTCTGAAGGAAGGATTTATGGACGATCATATACGATTGCAGACACTGGACTGGGAAGCCTATACGAGATGCGCGCGCCGGGCGGCCGCGGACGGCATCGTGCTTCTTCGGAATGAAAAGGGGGTTCTACCCCTCCCGGAAGGGAGCAGGGTCTCCCTGTTCGGCCGTGGTCAGCTGACCTACTACAAGAGTGGAACCGGATCGGGAGGCATGGTGAATGTCAGCCATGTGACCGGGATCCGGGAGGCGCTTCAGGAGGATCCGGGGATCATCCTGAACAGCGCTCTGATGCATCTGTATGACCGCTGGAATGATGAGCATCCTCCCGTGACCGGAAGCGGATGGGGGAATGACCCCTGGTCTCAGGAGGAGATGCCGCTGAATGCGGACATCGTGGAGAATGCCGCCCGTCAGAGCGACGTGGCCGTATGTATCATTGCGCGCACCGCCGGAGAAGACCGCGACAACGAGGAAAAGCCCGGATCCTGGCTCCTGACTGAGACGGAGATGCAGATGCTCACCCTCGTGCGCTCCGGCTTCGACAGGATGGTGGTTCTTCTGAATGTGGGCTCGGTCATCGACATGTCCTTTGTTGAGAAGACGTGCCCGGACGCGGTGCTGTATGTATGGCAGGGCGGCATGGTCGGAGGATACGGCGTATCCGATGTCCTGAGCGGCAGGGTCAGCCCGGGTGGTCATCTGACCGACACCATCGCCAGATCTCTGTCGGATTATCCCTCCTCGAAAAATTTCGGAAACGGGGATGCCGATATCTATGAAGAAGACATCTACGTCGGCTACCGTTACTTTGAATCGGTCGCCAGGGACCGTGTGCTCTATCCCTTCGGATTCGGACTCACCTACACGACATTTTCGATCGAGTCCCGGAAGGTGGTCGCCAAAGAGAAGAAGGTGGGCAGCAGGCTTTCCATTGACTTCGAGACGGTGGTGACCAACACCGGGCACATGAGCGGGAGGCAGGTTGTACAGGTGTATGCGCGCTGCCCGCAGGGAGAGCTCGGGAAGCCGGCGCGGATCCTGGTTGATTTCCGCAAGACGAAGCTGCTCGCCCCGGGTGAGAGCGAGACGATCTCGTTCGCGATCCCGGTGAAGCGGTTTGCGTCCTATGATGATTCCGGCGCGACGAAGGATCCCGGATGCTGGGTGCTCGAGCCCGGCCGCTATGATCTGTTTGTCGGGGAAAATGTGCGCGACGCAGTCTGTATCACGCAGCAAGACGGGGCATTTACCATCTCCGGAAACTGGCCGATCGAACAGGCCCAGGAAGCCTGCGCGCCGGTGCGGCATTTCCGGCGTATGGGGATGTGGACGAAGGATTCCGGCGAACCGGACATCGCCTCCTACATCGAAAGACCGGACGCGACGGATTATGCCGCGGCCAATGCCATCGAGCGCCAGCAGTCGGAGATCTCTTCGTCCGGAAAGGCCGGAGAGAAGGAAACAGATCACAAGGAGCAGGAGGCAGCTGCTGCCGATCCTGCCCTTCGCGTCGGATATGAGGATGTCCCGGTGAGGTCCATCGACAACGGGAAGCGGATCTATGAAGATCTGCCCTATGAGTTTCCGTACACGGTGGGCGACCTTACGCTCATGGATGTCAGGAACGGGACCTGCTCCCTTGAGGATTTCATCGCGCAGCTGACGGATACCGAGCTGGCACAGATCGTGCGCGGGGAGGGAATGGGAAGCCCCCTTGTGACGCCCGGGACGGCGGCAGCCTTTGGAGGAGTGAGCGAAAAGCTCAGGAAGCGGGGCATCCCCGTGCTCTGCTGCGACGACGGGCCGAGCGGGATGCGCCTCGATTGCGGCGACCATGCGTTTTCCCTTCCCAACGGAACGCTGCTCGCATGCACATTTGACCCTGAACTGAATACGGAACTGTTCTCCTTCCTGGGGCTCGAGATGGTCAAGAACCGGGTCGACTGCCTGCTCGGACCCGGCATCAATATCCACCGCAATCCTCTGAACGGGCGCAATTTCGAATATTTTTCCGAGGATCCGTACCTGACGGGCGTGATCGCCGGAGCGCAGCTGAAGGGACTTCATGAGCATGGAGTAACCGGCGTCCTGAAGCATTTCGCTGCCAACAACAGAGAGACGAACCGCAGGAGTATGGACTCGGTCGTCTCGGAGAGGGCGCTTCGGGAGATCTACCTGAAGGGTTTTGAGATCGCGGTCCGGGAGGGCGGGGCGGATGCCATCATGACCTCCTACGGACTTCTGAATGGCGTCCACACCTCATCGCTGTATGACCTGACGACCACCATCCTCCGCGAGGAATGGGGGTTCGACGGGATCGTCATGACCGACTGGTGGGCCTCCTGCAGCCCGAAGGAGCTGATCGACGAGGCGCTGGCCGGAGGCGGGGAACCTGAAACGAAGCCTTTTGCGCCAGCCGGTCGCGGAAAATCCG
>ONVT01000297.1 GCA_900321365.1 uncultured Eubacteriales bacterium
CATTGTCAGAATGTGTAGAGGGAGGATACCAGGATGTACGAATACACAAGATTGAACGAAATCAGAAAAGTTCTAGGAGATCACATCCCCCAGTTCGATCAGCGCTGCAAATCTGTGCTGCATTCCCTTCCCCAGGTCAGCAAACACCTCATCCCGGTTGATAGAAAAAAGGGTCGGCCGGTACTCTCTTCCGGACGCTTCCGCAAAGGCCCGCATGACAAGCTCAGGCCGGATGTTCCGGTCAAGCCCCGCGCTCAGACCCAGGGTCAGTTTTTCTCCATCATAGTTTTCTTCATAGATCAGCGGCCTGATGTTAATCTCTTTCTCGGTTTTCTTGCCTTTCTTCAGAACCAGGATTTCAGGCTGCGTCAGCCACATCATGAAATCGTTGTTCCAGTCATCATCCCAGGGATTCATTCTGTTCATTCGGAGCGTATAGTCCGCGCGGGCAGCCAGTGTCATCCCCTTATAGGCTTTTCCGACCGGGATCTGCCTTGCGTCCAGAAAATGAACTCCCTCAGGAACAGATTCATTCAGCCTTCTCACAATCTCCACGCCCGACAGGGTATCATCCACCAGGTCGACGTCGACATATTCGGAATCGCTGGTCATACCGACCCCGAGCGGAAGCGCGAAGGACATGGACATATGCGGGCTCAGCCCTTCGGTATAGACCACATCGATCCCGGCCCGCCGGCATGCTTTCTGGAAATAACGCATCATGTCCAGGTGTCCGATGAACCTCATCAGGCCCTGTTTGGAATACTTGACACGGACTCTCATATTCTCGCCTTTTTTCGTTTTGCACACATTGAAGAAAAACACAAAGCAAGCTGCTCAAGTTCTTCATTGACAGTTCCTGAACTGTTTTCAGATACGGGTCTGACCGGATCAGATCACAGTCCGGGAACTGGATTGCACTCTGCAGCCGGATGGACATAGACCTGCCCGTTCCCGGCTCTTGGTACTTTCCTGCCGTCCTCTTTATTGAAGCAGACACCGCAGCCAAACTTTGCCGCACCGCATGCGCTGCAGGTCCTGTGGCAGTTCGGTGTTACCTCGGCCCTCTGTGCTTTGTGCCATTCATCCAGAAGGAACTTCCTGGACGGTCCGGCGTCGATGAAATCCCAGGGGAAGAGCTCGTCCTCTCTGCGCTGCCTCCTGGTATAGAAATACAGGTCGATGCCGGTTTCCTCCATCGCCTCCAGCCACCGGTCCCAGCTCCAGTGCTCCGTCCACGCGTCAAAGAGGGCGCCCTTGCGGTAGGCTCCCTCGATCGCCGCGCCCACTCTCCGGTCTCCGCGGGCCAGCACGCCTTCCAGGACAGTACCGTAAGCCTCGTGCCAGTTGTAGCGGATTGACTTGTGATTCAGGCTCGCCTTCACCTCCTCGTTGACCGTATGGGCGAAGGTGAGATAATCCTCCGGCGTATACATCATCGCCCACTGGAACGGCGTGAACGGCTTGGGCACAAAGAAAGAGGTGGAGATCGTGATCATGCACCTTCCGCTCCGAAGCTCCTTCGGAACGGTATCATAATATGTTTCGGCAATCTTCTCAGCCAGATGCGCGATTGCCCTGCGGTCTTCCTCGGTCTCGGTCGGCTGGCCCAGCATAAAATACAGCTTGACCTTGTTCCAGCCGCCCCGGAACGCGTCTGCGGCGCCACGGAGGATATCCTCCTCCGTTAGTCCCTTGTTGATCACATCGCGCATCCGCTGGGATCCGCCCTCAGGAGCAAAGGTCAGCGAGCTCTTCCTGACATCCTGCACCTTACTCATGACATCCAGCGAAAAGGCATCGATCCTGAGTGAAGGAAGGGATATGTTGATGTTCTTCGTCTTTCCGTGCTTTTCGATCAGATAGCTGACGAGCCCTTCCAGCTGAGGATAATCGCTCGTCGAAAGGGAACTGAGTGAGATCTCCTCGTGTCCGGTCGCCGCCAGAAGCTGATCGGCATTTCTCTTGAGTGTATCCAGGCTTTTGGTCCGTGTGGGACGGTAAATCATCCCCGCCTGGCAGAAGCGGCATCCGCGGATGCACCCCCTCTGTACCTCCAGAACGACCCGGTCCTGGGTAACCTGCATAAACGGAACAAGCGGTTTTGTCAGAAAATGACTCTGGTCAAGATCCTCCACCACCTGCTTCCGGATCCGTTTCGGAATCCCCTCCTCTACCGGATCAAATGATTTCAGTGTTCCGTCTTCATGGTATGCGGGTTTGTAGAACAGCGGACAGTAGATTCCGGGGATCCTGGCGGCCTTCCTGAGAAACTCGAGCCGGGTTGTCCTCTTTTCCCTGCACTCATTATAGAGATCGAGCAGAGCGTCATAGACCGTCTCCCCCTCCCCGATATAAAACAGGTCAAAGAATTCCGCGACCGGCTCGGGATTGTATGCGCAGGGACCGCCCCCGATCACGATGGGCGAACCCTCTCCAAGAAGAAGGTATTCTTCTGAAGCGTCTCCGTCCTCTTCACTGTCTTTCGAATTCATGCTTTTTCCAGACAAAGCAGTATCCGATCTGTAATCCGGTTCTAAGTTCCTCGCGGATCCGGGCTCCTGCTGCATTCGGAACAGCCTCTCACTGGCATGGAGAGGAATCCCGCCAAGATCCAGAATCTGAAGGATATTAGCGTAGCAGAGTTCATACTGCAGCGTGATTCCCAGAAAATCAAATTCCTGAATCGGATCCTGGGATTCCAGTGCGAACAGGGGGATCTTTTCCTGCCGCATAATCCTGTCCAGATCCACCCACGGAGAATAGACCCGCTCACACCAGACGTCGGGCCTTGTATTGAACATATCATAAAGAATCTGGATGCCAAGGTGGGACATGCCGATCTCATAGACATCCGGGAAGCACATCGCGAAACGGATGCTGACCTTTGCCGGATCCTTATGAACGGCGTTGACCTCATTCCCAAGATAGCGCTCCGGTTTTTCCACCGAGAGGAGGATATCCTCGCCAAGCGCCAACTTTGCATCCTTCTGGTTTGTCACTGTGGTTTTCATGTTACTTCTTCTTTGCGGCCTGCTTCCTTTTCAATGCCGCAAGCTGCTGCGCAATCTTCTTATTCGCGGCTTCTTTGCTGTCTTTGTTTTTCTTGCCAAGCTTGCCCATCTTTCATATCTCCTCTATTAACGTCAGTTATAATCTGATTCACCTGTTCTCGGATGCGAATTCAGTAATCTCGTTTCCATCGTCCTTCGGACTCGGAACCGAGAACTGAATTCAGCTCCCAGTAAATTGCATTGTTCACTGTCAGGACTCCTGAATCAGGGGCCGCAGCGAAATCAGTGATTTCTGTAAATCCGGTTGTATTCTAACACAATGACGCCGACATACAAACCCCCCGCCCGGAATCATGTTTCCGGTCGGGGAGTATGATGGTTCTTATAAATGAGATTTCACTGCGGTATAAACCAGCATAACTACTACAGAGCAGGCGATCCCGGTTTATGCTTCCGCCCCGATCTTACCCATGGCCCTGAGAACCTTCTCGGGCGTCATCGGCCAGCTTGTGATCCACACGCCAACCGCGTCATGTATTGCGATGCCGATCGCGGGAGCCGCGCCGTTGCACGCGATCTCGGAGATGGACTTCGCGCCGAAGGGACCGTCCGCGTCATCCACATCAATCAGTACGCTCTTGAAGTCATCCGGCTGCTCATAGATCATCGGAAGGCCGTAATCCGTCATGTTGGCATTCAGGCAGTGGCCCTCCTCATCCAGGATCATGCCCTCATAGAGGGTGTGGCCGATCGACTTCAGCGCCGCGCCATAGATCTGGCAGAGAGCCAGCTCCGGGTTAATCGGAGTTCCTGCGTCCTGCAGCGCGTAGAACTTCTGAACCTTGATCTCGCCGGTTCTGGTATTGACCGCCACCTGGGCAAAATGCGCACCGTACGGAACGGAAGACGCCGCGGTGACGAAGGATCCGTGATAAACCATGGTTCCGCGTCCCGTTCCACTGCACGCCGTGTGGGACAGTTCAGCGTAGGTCAGGACTTTCCCGGTCTTTTTCGAATACACTTCGCCCGGCATCCGAAGCTCCAGATCGTCCTTCTCCTCCCCCATCTGAAGGGCGGCTTCCGCAAGAACCTTCTCTTTCAGGCCTTTCGCCGCAACGACAGCCGCGTTCCCGGAGAAGAAGGTTCCCGATGAGGCATAGGAGCCGGTGTCGAAGACCGAGCTGTCCGTATCACCGGACAGAACCGTGACATGCTCCATCGGCATGCACATGACCTCGCTGACGACCTTCGCGCAGATCGTGTCAAGACCGGTGCCGATATCCGCACAG
>ONVT01000296.1 GCA_900321365.1 uncultured Eubacteriales bacterium
ATTCAGTAATCTCGTTTCCTTCGTCCTTCGGACTCGCCCTAAAGGACTAGCTTCGCGTCGAAACCGAGAACTGAATTCAGCTCCTTTTTGTCCTGTATGATAGTTTGAACGTCCGCTTCTGAGAAATAGCATTCAGTCTGTGCTTTCCGGTGGTATTTTCGATACATCAAGCCACCCGATCATGGTACCGGAAACACTCAGGATCCTGAAACGGTATCCGAGCTTAGCATCCTCGATCACGTGTCCCCTGTCGCGGGAGGTCGGTATGTGCCCGAGCTGCTGGGTGAGATAGCCGCTCAACGTATCATAGTCATCCTGCTCGACGGTCTTCCCGAGCACTTTCCAGACATCCTCCAGAAGCGCCTTCCCGTTCATGCGCAGGTGTCCTTCCCCCACCTTCGCGATCAGCTTCTCCTCCCTGTCATACTCATCAAGGATGTTGCCGACGATCTCCTCAAGGATATCCTCCATGGTCACAAGGCCGCTCGTCTCCCCGTATTCGTTGACCACGATGGCCATCTGCTTCCTGCTCTCCTGCATCTGCCTAAAGAGAGCATCCACCTCCAACGTTTCCGGGATGAATACTACCTCTCTGAGCAGATGGGGAATCTCACCGATCCTGTCTTCATTGAACTGATCCTTCATGTGGAACAGCATGGCGTCCTTCAGGTAGAGCGCACCGATAATATTGTCGATGTTTCCCTCATAGACCGGGAATCTGGAATTCGGCGCCTGCACCATATACCGGATCGCCTCATCCAGGGTAAGGCCGCAGTCCAGGGCGTCGATCTCCGCCCGGTGGGTCATGATATCGTCCGCCTGTTTGTCATCCAGCTCGAAGATGTTCGAGATCATCTCGGCCTCATCCTTGTCAATGGCTCCCTGCTCATGTCCCTCGTTGACCATGGAGAGAATCTCATCTTCCGTTACTTCATCTTCCAGGCTTTTCGGATCTATCCCCGAAGCCCTTGCGGGAAGAGAAGCCAGAAAAGAAAGCGGCGTCGTGAACGGAACCGAGACTGTCGTGAAGAGAAGGCCCGGCGCGCTCAGCGTCAGTGCTGTTCTCACAGGATACATCTTCGCGATATAATGCGGAAGTGCTGCTCCAAACAGGTAGACACACAGCGCATATACAAAGGCGCACAAAAAACGGTTCTGCCTCCATGCAAGGCAAAGGGCCGCAGAGCCTGCCGCTGCGGTCAGGATCTGCCAGAACCATACCGAGCGGAACAGCTTTGTCGGATTCTCACGCGCCTTCTTCACCCTTATCCGGGCGTGTTCCGGACGGGAGGAGAGCGGAGCTTCCTCCTGCTCAAAGTCATTGTCCTGAACCTTGTTTATGGCTGAGTAATATGCCATCTGTATGGCGTCAATCAATATGAGGATAACGGAAACCGCGATCCATATAAGCGGGTCCACATTGTCTCCCATCGGCATCTCTCCCGTTATGTCAAATACTGAAAGCGCCTGCGTTTATACACAGATCTTTTCTGCACGATCTCTAATCATACGCCTCAATTCAGGGTCCGTCAAATACTCTCGGCACCCTTGCGTTGATATCGCATGTGAGCTCATAGGGAAAACGACCGCTGATTCTTCCCAGTTCGTCCGCCGTGATTTCCTCGCTGCCGTCCCTTCCAAGAAGCGTAACCTGGTCAAACTCCTCCGCCTCGATGTCGGTGACATCCACCATGAACTGGTCCATGCACACACGGCCGATGATGGGAGCGCTTTTTCCCCGGATCAGGACACGGCCCTTGTTGGACAGGAGCCTCGGATAACCGTCTCCGTATCCCGCCGGTATCGTCGCGATCCTGGTCTTTCTCTTCGTGACAAATGTGCCGCCGTAGCTGACCGGACAGCCCTCGGGAACCTCCTTGATATAGGCGATGTGGCTGACCAGGGACATGACGCTTCTTAAGGGCAGCGCAGAGCGGTCGACCTCACCGGACGGATAGATTCCATAGATGGTTATGCCAGCGCGGACCGCATCAAGCTGGAAATGGGACAGCTCCATGATGCCGGCACTGTTATTAACATGCCGCATGCCTGGGTCAGCGCCCCTTTGGCGGAGCATCTCTTCGAACTGGGTGAAGCGCTCGAACTGCATATTGGCGAAGGTCTTGTCATACTCATCTGCTTTCGCGAAGTGGGTAAATGTGCCCTCTACATGAAGATTCGGAAGGGAAGAAGCCTTTGCCGCCTCATCGGCGCCTTTTTCACTGACGGGGAAGCCGATCCTCGACATACCGGTATCGACTGCAAGATGGATGGGAACCTTCACTCCGGCACGCTCTGCCGCCTCATTCAGCTGCTTGGCCATCGAATACTTGAATACAGCAATCCGGATGTCATGCCTCACGATGGTGTCATAGTCCTCAGGAAAGACAAACCCCAGGATCAGGATGGGTTTCTTTACCCCGGCTTTGCGAAGCTGCATTGCCTCTTCCACCGTCGCGACCGCAAACCCCCACAGGAAGTCATATCCTTCCGTCAGCGCGGCGATCCTGAGGGCCCCGTGTCCGTACGCGTCGGTCTTGATGACCGCAATCATACGGGTCTCATCCTTTAATCTGTCTCTCATGCTGAGAATGTTTGCCTCGACCGCGCCAAGGTCGATTCTGGCGCAGATTCTTCTGTGTCCCATAAACCGGTTCCTCTTCAGTGGTTGATCTTGTAGGAAAGCTGCATCAGGCTTTCGGACAGATGTACGCTCTGGACCGTGATGTAATCAGGCACATCCAGATCCGTTCGGGCAAAGTTCCAGATCCCCTTTATTCCTCCCTCATCCAGAACTGGCACGATCTGTCTGGCTGCCTCCGGAGGAACCGCGATCACCGCGATGTCAATCTTGTGTTCCTTCAGATAAGAAGGCATCTGATCCAGCGGATAGACCGGTATGTCATGGTCGATGCAGGGAAGATGCTTTTCCGGATTCCTGTCGAAACAGGCCTCGACATGGAACCCGCGCTTCTGGAATCCGACATAATTCCCGATCGCACGGCCAAGTCTCCCGGCACCGATGATAATCAGCCGGTAATCCCTGTCCAGCCCGAGGATCTTTCCGATTTCTTCGTAGAGATGATGGACATTGTAACCGTATCCCTGCTGTCCGAACCCGCCGAACAGGTTCAGGTCCTGACGGATCTGCGAGGCAGTTACGTTCATCTGGCTGCTCAGCTCGGCAGAGGAGATTCTCTCCACTCCCTCTTCCATCAGCATGCTGAGATAACGATGGTAACGGGGAAGACGGTTGATGACAGCTTTCGAAATCCCTTTCTTGTCCATAGATTCATACTCCTTTGCATGGGTATGGACGAAACAATCACGGTTATTCTACTTTTTAACAATGTTGTTGTCAACGGATTGTGTAAAAGACATGCTGCGATATACCATATTTACTCAAAGCAAAGATCCGCCCAGTGCTGCGGCGCAGTTCTCCGGGTTTCTCACAGACTTGATTTTTGAGGAACGATTCAATAAGATGGTACCATCATCTTTGTGAAGAATGCAGATATGGAAGGATCCGGGAGGGAGTATGATTCTCGACTGCCATAATATACATAAATCCTTCGGGACGGATGTGATTCTGAGAGGAGGGTCGTTCCATGTCCAGGAGCATGAGAAGGCGGCGCTGGTGGGGATCAACGGTGCCGGAAAGACGACGCTGCTTCGGATCATCATGGGCCTGGAGCCGGCGGATGACGGGGATGTAACGTTTTCGAAGGGAACTTCGGTCGGTTATCTTGCCCAGATGAACATGCTGTCCGGCGGCAGGTCGATTTATGATGAGGTTGCGCAGGTGATGCAGCCCGTCATCGAGATGGAACAGCAGCTGCGCCGGATGGAGGCTCAGATGAACCTTGTGGACGGAGCGCAGCTGGATGAGCTGATGGAACGGTACCATCAGACACAGACGCATTTTGAGCAGGTGGGCGGATACGCCTGGAAGAGTGAGATCGCCGGCGTGCTGCGCGGACTTGGCTTTACAGACGAGGAATTCGACAAGCCGGTCGACACGCTCTCAGGCGGTCAGAAAACGCGGGTCGCTCTTGGGAAGCTGCTTCTCTCCTCCCCGGACCTGATGCTCCTGGACGAACCGACAAACCATCTGGATCTCAATTCGGTCGAGTGGCTGGAGAATTATCTCCTGAATTACCGTGGAGCCGTGCTGGTCGTCGCGCATGACCGCTACTTCCTGAATAAGGTTGTCTCGAAGGTTGTAGAGATCGACCAGGGCCGCATTACTGTTTTTTCCGGAGATTACAGCGCCTATTCCGAGAAAAAGCATCAGCTTCGGCAGGCGCAGCTTCGGGCCTGGCAGAACCAGCAGGAACAGATCCGTCACCAGGAGGAGGTAATCGCAAGGCTCAAAAGCTTTAACCGGGAGAAGTCCATCCGCAGGGCCGAGAGCCGTGAGAAGATGCTTGACAGGATCGAACGTCTGGAGAAGCCCTCTGAGGAGCGCTCTGATATGCACCTGAAGCTCACGGCGAGTGTGGAATCCGGAAAGGATGTGCTGCGGGCGGAACATTTGTCCAAATCCTTTGAATTCAATCTGTTTGAAAACCTGGAGCTTGAGATCCGCCGCTCAGAGAAGGTCTCCCTCATCGGGAACAACGGGACCGGCAAGTCCACGCTCCTGAAGATTCTCATCGGTCAGATGGATGCGGATGAAGGAACCGTGACGCTCGGGACTAATGTGCACATCGGCTATTATGACCAGGAGCACCAGATCCTTCATCCGGACAAGACCCTGTTCCAGGAGCTGCAGGATGAACATCCCGGCATGAACAACACACAGATCCGGGATACGCTGGCTGCTTTTCTCTTTACCGGAGACGATGTATTCAAGCTTGTCAGTGATCTGTCCGGGGGTGAGCGGGGCAGGCTGTCCCTTGCGAAGCTGATGCTCTCAAAGGCGAATTTCCTTATTCTTGACGAGCCGACGAACCATCTGGACATTCTGTCGAGGGAGATTCTTGAGGATGCAATCTGCAGCTATACCGGCACGGTTTTGTGCGTCTCCCACGACCGTTGGTTCATTAACCGTATCTCGACACGGATTCTGGACCTGACCGGTCAGATTCTGATTTCCTACAACGGTAACTATGATTACTACCTGGAGAAGCACGACGAGCTGACGAGTCGTTTCGTCTCCTCTTCCACCCATTCATCCGGCGGAGCCATTTCCACGTCCAACGCCTCCCATCTGGTGATGGCAAGGCATCTGGATCCGGAGGAAGCCTCCGGCTCAAAGACAGACTGGGAAAAACAGAAGAAGGAACAGGCGGCTGCCAGGAAGAAAGAGGCAAGACTGCGAGAAACAGAGGAGGCGATCTCCTCTCTGGAAGATCGTGACCGCCAGATCGACGATTTGCTGGCAAGGGAGGAAGTCTATACCGATCTGGAGAAGGTTACACAGCTGTCCGAAGAAAAGGCACAGATCGCGCAGCAGCTTGAGACCCTCTATGACGAGTGGGCCGGCCTGTCGGAGGAATAGAATCTGTCGTATAATAATCATGCTCAGGCCGACGGATCATTATGTACGCAGCCGGTTCACTTATACTCGCGAACGAAATTCTTTTCCGTTTTGGACGATTTCACTATGGCATCAGGACTCCGTCAGCTTCGCTGACACCTCATGCC
>ONVT01000294.1 GCA_900321365.1 uncultured Eubacteriales bacterium
CGGAGGGCTATGGTCTTGGCTGCATCGAGAATGACGCGGCGATTGTATTTCCGCCGGAAGGACTCGGGAAAGGCTACATCCTCACAGTGATGAGTAATGATCTTGGCGGAAGGAATTCGGAGGCAATCAGTGTGATCGCGCAGATCTCGGCGAAGGTTGCCCAGTGGTACACAGAGCAGCATTCGTGAAGCATATCCCTGCAGGCGTGTCAGAGCCTGAAAGGATTACGCTTTTGTGAATGCGCTCGGATGAGATGGATCACCTCCGGTGGTACATTGCGTAGATGAAAGGATCAGGAAAGGGAGGATTCGGATTATGAAGTATATTTCTACAGACAAGGCGCCGGCGGCGATCGGCCCCTACTCACAGGGAATCATCGTGAACGGATTGTTATACTGTTCGGGACAGATCCCGATCAATCCTGCCACAGGACAGGTCGGCGGCGAGACGATTCAGGAACAGACAGAGCAAAGCTGCAGGAATGTCGGTGCGCTGCTGGAGGCGGCCGGGACGTCATTTGACCATGTGGTAAAGACGACCTGCTTCCTGGCGGACATCGCGGACTTTGCGGCGTTCAATGCGGTTTATGAGAAGTATTTCACATCAAAACCGGCCCGCTCCTGCGTCGCGGTCAGGGATCTTCCGAAGGGAGTCCTGTGTGAAATCGAAGTGATCGCTGAAGTATAAAGAAACAGGAGAGAAAGTGGGAATAAGAACTACCACGGCAATCCTGTCAGCGAGAGCACTCAGCTTTTTCTGTAAAATCGCAGGGAAGCAGGGCGTGACGATGGCGGGAAAGCTTGCCATGAGGATCGATCCGCAGATCCTGAAAAAGCTCGCGTCCCAGGTGAGGGGTGAGATCATCATCACCTGCGGAACGAACGGGAAGACTACAACGAATAACCTGATCTGCTCCGCCCTGGAGGCGGAGGGCAGGAAGGTTGTCTGCAACCACACCGGATCCAATATGCTGATGGGTGTGGCGGCGGCGTTTGTCCTGAATGCGGGTATCAGCGGAAAACTGGACGCGGACAATGCGGTGATCGAGATTGACGAGGCATCGACTGTCCGGGTCTTTCCTCATTTTAAGCCGGATTTGTGTGTGCTGACGAATCTTTTCCGGGATCAGCTGGACCGCTACGGAGAGATCGATATCACCATGGATCTTCTCCGGAGAGCATTTGACATGGCTCCGGGTATGAAGATCATCGTGAATGGGGACGATTCACTAAGCACATTTCTGGCGCAGGAGAGCGCGCATCCGGTCATTACGTATGGAATGAGCGAGCAGGTGAAAGGCGCTCAGGGCAGCGCGGAAGGAGGCGCCGGTGAGATCCGTGAGGGCCAGTTCTGCAAGAAGTGCGGAACCAGGCTGGAGTATGATTTCTACCATTACAGCCAGCTCGGGATCTATCACTGTCCGAACTGCGGTTTCCACCGGCCGGAAATAGATTACGACGCCTGCAACATCGACCTGAAGGACGGACTTGGTTTCGATGTGAAAGAGCGGGAAAATCCGGGCGGAAAGATGCGAAGAATCCATGCAAATTATCGTGGATTCTACAATATCTATAATATTCTGGCCTGCTACGCGGCAGTTCGTACGGCAGGAGTCGGGACAGAGCATTTTGACCAGATGCTGGATCAGTACAATCCGGAGAATGGAAGAAATGAGCAGTTCCGGATCGGAACGTCGAAGGTTCTGCTGAACCTGGCGAAGAATCCCGCCGGCTTTAATCAGAATATCTCTTCGGTCATGGAGGACAGGAGTCCGAAGGACCTGATCATCGTGATCAACGACAACGCGCAGGACGGGAAGGATATCTCCTGGCTCTGGGATGTGGACTTCGACCGGCTGCAGGATGAGAGCGTCCGGTCCATTACGGTCAGCGGGCTCCGCTGCCAGGACATGCGGCTGCGCCTGAAATATGTCTCAATCCGGGCTGATCTGGTTGAAGACGTGAAAAGCGCGATCGAGCAGCGCCTGAAAGACGGCTGCGGAAACCTGTATGTGCTGGTGAATTATACGGCGCTCTACTCAACGCACAATATCCTGAAGGCGATGGAGAAGAACACATGAAGATTACGATCGGACATCTGTATCCGGACCTCCTGAATCTGTATGGAGACCGCGGGAATATCCAGTGCATGAAGATGCGCCTTCTGTGGCGGGGATATGAGGCTGAGGTCAGAGAGTACAATCTGGGCGATACCATCGACTTTACGAAGATCGATATCGTCCTGCTGGGTGGTGGGAGCGACAGGGAGCAGATGATCGTCTGCCGCAGGCTGCAGGAAATCCAGAAGGATTTCCACGCGTACGTGGAGGACGGCGGCGTTGTGATCGCGGTGTGCGGCGGCTACCAGCTCCTCGGACATGAGTACAGTACGCCGGACGGTGACATGGAGGGCCTCCACCTGGTGGATCTTATCACAAAGCAGGGAAGCCCCCGCCTGATCTCAAACATCGTTCTGGAGAATTCCATCTTTCCCTACCCGGTCACCGGATTCGAAAATCACGGAGGGCGGACAACCCTTGGCGAGGGCGTGAAGCCTTTCGGAACCGTGGTCTTCGGATACGGAAACAACGGGGAGGACAAGCAGGAGGGAGCCCTCTACAAAAACGTCGTAGGTACTTACCTGCACGGCCCCCTTCTTCCCAAGAACCCTCACGTCTGCGACTACCTTCTGAAGAACGCCCTTGAGCGCCGGGGCGTGACCGCCCCCCTCCAGGAGCTGGACGATACCCAGGAGCGAGAAGCCAACGACTATATTGTGAAGCGCTTCTTGAAGAAGTAGAGGTCAGGCGTTACAGTTCAGGGGCCCGGCACCCCCGCGGCTGAGGGACCGCCTCTGCGAGACACCATAGCAGGAGCGTCGCTGAGATCCACTGCTTACGGAGACTTAGCGTCCGGGGGAAGAGTGATACGCGA
>ONVT01000293.1 GCA_900321365.1 uncultured Eubacteriales bacterium
ATGAGAAAAAGAAAGAGCTCCAGGAAAAGGGCATGACGATCTACAATCTGTCGGTCGGCACGCCGGATTTCCCGACGCCCCCTCATATCATGCAGGCCGTCAGTGAAGCCGCAAAGGATCCGGAAAACTATAAGTATTCTCTGACAGACCGCCCGTTCCTGCTTAAGACCATAAAGGATTTTTACCGGTCCCGCTTCGGCGTCGGCCTTGTGGATGATGAGATCATGACGATCAGCGGATCGCAGGAAGGAATGGCTCATATCGCACTGGCGCTGTGTGATCCGGGCGACCTGGTCCTGGTTCCGAATCCGGGCTATCCCATTTTTTCGATCGGACCGCAGCTGTGCGCTGCACAGGTCCACACCTACGACCTGCTCCCGGAGAACGGGTTCCTCCCGGACCTTACTGCTATCCCCGCAGAAATCGCGGACAAGGCAAAGTATATTCTTGTCTCCTATCCGCTCAACCCTGTCTGCGCGGCTGCAGATGACGCATTTTACCTGCGCCTGATTGAGTGGGCACATGCGCACCACGTGATCGTCATTCATGACAATGCATACTCCGACATCATCTTCGGCGGAAGGAAGGGAACTTCTTTCCTCTCCTATCCGGGCGCGAAAGAGATCGGCGTGGAATTCTACTCGCTGTCAAAGTCTTACAACATGACCGGCGCAAGAACCTCTCTTGTCGTCGGGAACCGTGAGATCGTGAAAGTCTTTTGGGATGTGAGAAGCCAGTTTGACTATGGGATGTTCCTGCCGCTTCAGTATGGGATCGCGGCCGCGCTGTCCGGACCGCAGGACAGTGTAAAGAAGCAGTGCGCGCTATATGAGGAGCGCATGAAAACGCTGTGTGGAAGTCTTCGGGAGATCGGCTGGAACGTGCCGGATTCACAGGGAACCATGTTTGTCTGGGCACCGCTTCCGGAGGGGTATCAGGACTCTGCCGCGTTCACAATGGAGCTGATGGAAAAAACCGGTGTGATCGTCACGCCCGGCGCGTCCTTCGGATCGCTGGGAGAGGGCTATGTCCGTATGGCTCTGGTTCTTCCGCCGGACAAAATGCGAGAAGCAGCACTTTCCATCCAGCGAAGCGGGATTCTTGGATGATATCCTGAGCTGTCAGCTGCCCTTCACACACGCCTGCCCGGAAGTACCTGCTTCGCAGTTTCTTCCGCAGGAAGAGAGCTGAATCAGACGGGCCTCTTTGACTCGCTGTACTCCTCGCTGCAACAGTCGAATCCTTCAGGAACACGGACATTTATTGATGAGATAAGAACCATCATGAGCACATCGTCAGATACAAAAACTTCAAAGAGGAAGCGAATCTTCGACATCATCCAGATCGCGGGAGGTGACGATCCGGCCAGCCGTGCATTTGACCTGATCATTATCGTCGTGATCATTCTGTCGATCATCATTACGACAGCCCAGACGTTCTCTCTTCCCGCTTCGGCCGACCGGGTTCTCTTTTTCCTGGACCTGATCTGCACGCTTGTATTCACAATCGAATATGTACTGCGTCTGTGGACCGCGGATTATCTCTATCCCGGATCGCGGCTTCCATGGCTTAAGTTTATCCTTTCGCCCGGCGCCATCATCGATCTGTTTTCCTTCCTGCCCTTCTATCTGGCGGGCATGATTCCCGCAGGCATGGTGGTCTTCCGCCTGATCCGGGTCGCGCGTATCCTGCGCCTGTTCCGGATTAACCGCTTCCTGGATCCGGTCGCGGCGATCCTGACCGTCCTGAAGAAAAAGGCCTCTTTGCTGCTTGCGTCCTTCTTCCTGGTCTTCGTCCTGATGTTTTCTTCCTCGCTTCTGATGTACTATGCAGAGCACGAGGCGCAGCCCGAGGTTTTCGAAAATGCATTTTCCGGTCTGTGGTGGGCGGTATCGACACTCTCCACAACCGGCTACGGAGATATCGTCCCTGTTACTGTTCTGGGAAAAATGCTGGCGATCATCATTACGCTTCTGGGACTTTGCCGGGTCGCAATTCCAACCGGTA